>JAUSPL010000075.1 GCA_030656535.1 Gemmobacter sp. | reverse complement strand
CCCGTACTGGGCCAAAATGACAACCTCGGGTGGGATTGCGGTGCATGTGTCCGGCGAATACCCGGGGCTCAAGATGGAACTGTGGGCGATCCGTCAGGGGTGAATTACGATAGCGAGGCGGGATGATGTCCAACGAAGACCCCTTTGCGGAACCCAATGATTCCGAACGCACGGTCATCCGGCCAAATCCGGCGGGCCGTCGGCCCGGAGTCGCGATGCCGCCAGCCTCGCAGCCCTCACAAGACTACAGGCAACCGGCCACTGAGGCTGCGCCGCCCGGTCGAACCGACAATCTGACCGATGCCGCGATGACAGGGCTGAACCCGCTGAACGCGGCCGCATCGACGCTGTTCGCCTTGGTCAGCCGTATCCGCAACCGGGCCCAGCACCTTGACCCTGACGCATTGCGCCGGTCGGTCGTGGCCGAAGTGCGGGGGTTTGAATCGCGCGCCCTGCAGGGTGGCATTGATCCGCAAGCGGTCAAGGTTGCGCGATATGCGATATGCGCCACGCTGGATGATGTTGTGCTGAATACACCCTGGGGCGGTGCGTCGGTTTGGGCGCAGCAAAGCATGGTCGGTACGTTCCACCGCGAAACTGTGGGCGGCGACAGGTTCTACGATCTTCTGGCCCGGCTCGAACAGGACCCGTTGCGTAACATCAACCTGCTGGAGTTCCTGTACGTTTGCCTGTCGTTGGGGTTCGAGGGCCGGTTGCGGGTGGAACAGGGTGGCGCGGACAAGCACATGAACATTCGCGCGGGTCTTGCGCGCATCATCCGCACTCAGCGCGGCGAGGTTGCGCGCGATTTGTCTCCACATTGGCCGGGGGTGGACAAACCCCATCGGTTGCTGTCGGCGTGGCGGCCGTTCTGGATTGCCGTGGGGGCCGTGGCCGCTGTGCTGGGGTCGGGCTTCATGGGGCTGAACGTGGCGCTGTCGGGTCAGACCGGGCGGCTATTGGGGCAGATCGCGGCGATCGACTCCGGTGCGCCCGCCGTGCTGGAACGTCGCGCCCCGCCGGTTATCCCGCCGCCGCCGCAGGTCGATGACGACGCGCAGCTGAAGCGGGTTTCGGCGTTCCTTGAGGCGGAAATCGCAGAAGGTCTGGTGACCGTGTTTCAGGATGCCAACACGATCACGGTCCGCCTGAAGGGTGCGGGCATGTTCGGGTCGGGCTCTGACGTGTTGGCCAAGGCGTTCAAGGTGCCGCTGGAGCGGGTTGCGGCGGCGCTGGCCGACACCAAGGGTCCGGTCATCGTCGTGGGTCATTCCGATAGTCAGCCGATCAACTCTGCGCGTTTTCCGTCCAACCAGCATCTGTCGTTGGCCCGGGCCGAAGCTGTCCGCAACTCTGTCGCCGTCAAGCTGACCGACCCTGCCCGACTGTCCGCCGAGGGCCGCGCCGAAAAGGAACCCATCGCCCCCAACACCACTGCCGAAGGTCGCGCGACCAATCGGCGGATCGAAATCGTCCTGATGCGGGAACAGACTCAATGATCGGCAAGGTATTGCGCGCACTCGGGTCCTCCGTTGGCATTGTCATCATCGTCGCGGTGGTTCTGTCGGCGTGTCTGTGGTTTCTGGGCGGGTTTCTGGGGGTTGGCGATGCACGCCCGTTCGACAGCGTGCTTGGGCGGTTGGTCGGGTTGGCGGTGCTGTGGATTCTGGCACTGCTGACCGTTCTCGTGATTTTGCTGACCCGGAAAAAGCGCGATGACGTTCTGGCCGAGGATATCGTGACCTCGGTGGACTCCAACACCGACGATGCCGCGGTTGGGGCTGAACTGTCCGATATGCGCACCAAGCTGAAGACAGCGCTGGCCACCTTGCGCAAATCCAAGGGCGGGCGGCGCCATCTGTACGAACTGCCCTGGTATGTGATTATCGGTCCTCCGGGGGCGGGCAAAACCACCGCTATCGTCAACTCTGGCCTGCAATTCCCGCTGGCGGAAGATTTCGGCAAGACCGCCATCGGCGGCGTGGGGGGCACCCGCAACTGCGACTGGTGGTTCACCAACAACGCGGTCCTGGTCGATACGGCCGGACGGTACACCACGCAAGAAAGCGACGCCGACGCGGACAACGCAGCCTGGCTTGGGTTTCTGGGCCTGCTCAAGAAACACCGCAAGCGTCAGCCGATCAACGGTGCGGTGATCGCGATCAGCCTGTCAGACCTGTCGATGCAGGACGAACTGACCCAGAAAAGCCATGCCACTGCGATCCGCCGTCGCCTGCATGAACTGCGCGAGCGGTTGGGTGTGCGGTTCCCGGTCTATGTGCTGTTCACCAAAGCCGACCTGATCGCCGGCTTTTCCGAGTTCTTCGAAGGCGTGTCCAAAGAAGACCGAGAGCAGGTTTGGGGCTTTACCCTGCCCTTGCCCAAGGGGCGGGCCGAAACGTCGCCCATCGGTGCGTTCGACGAAGAGTTCGGCCTGTTGGTCGCCCGGCTCAACGATCAATCTCTGGACCGGATGCAGGCCGAAACCGACCCGCAACGTCGCAGCCTTGTAGCGTCGTTTCCGTCACAGGTGGCGTCGGTCCGCACCGTTGCGCGCGACTTCCTGACCGAGGTGTTTCAAGACAACCGGTACGAGCACCGGCAGATGCTGCGCGGGGTCTATTTCGCGTCAGGTACCCAAGAAGGCACCCCGATCGACCGATTGATGATGGGAATGGCGCGAACCTTTGGGATCGGTCGGCAGGACATCGGGTCCGGGCGCGGCACCGGGCGGTCCTATTTCCTGACCAGATTGTTCGATCAA
>JAUSPL010000073.1 GCA_030656535.1 Gemmobacter sp. | reverse complement strand
CTCTTCACCGAGGACGAATGCCTCAACTACTTCATCGCCGCGGGATACAAACCCGAATGAACGCGACACGCTCTAATGCAACTCGGTCATGAGGTTCTGCTGATCCCTCCGTAGTATGTGCGCCCTTTCGTCAAGCGGCAGAAGAACGATGCCGCTGATGCGGAGGCGATCGTCATTGCAGCGCGACAACGAGAAATGCGGTTTGTCTCTCCTAAGACCGAAGAGCAGCAAGCGCGCGCGGCACTGTTCCGGGCCAGAGAGCGCCTTGTTCATCAACGAACCGAACTCGTAAATGCCTTGCGTGCCCTTCTCTATGAGTTTGGCCATGTTTTTCCGGCAGGTATGGGACAGATCGGTCGTGTTGCGGCTGTTCTCGATGCAGATGAAGGAACGCTCCCCCAGCTGGTGAGCGAGGAATGCAGAGATTTGCTGCAGCAAATCGAGGAGAAGACGGTCCGCATCAACGCGAGGACTCTGAAGGCACACCGGCTTGCTGAAGGTGCAGAGACAGCGAAACGCCTACAAACCTTGCCGGGCGTCGGCCCGATCACGGCATTGGCTTTTGAGGCATTTGCACCGGACATGAGAACCTTCCGACGCGGACGGGACTTCGCGGCCTGGCTGGGCCTTGTGCCACGTCAGCACTCTTCGGGTGGAAAGGAGCGATTGGGTCAAATCACGAAAGCGGGTCAGGCGGACATCAGGCGCCTGCTTATAATCGGTGCGATGTCGCGGCTTAACCAGTTGGGACGATCACGCATCCCACAAGGTTCGTGGTTGGAGCGGATGCTGGGAAAGAAGCCCCGCATGCTGGTGGCGATCGCCTTGGCCAAGAAAATGGCGCGCGCCATCTGGGCGATGATGACAAAACAGGAAGATTACAAGATCCCTGGGCCGACTGCAGCTGCGCCTTAAAGCGCAGCCGATAGCAGGCGGCACAGGGTAAAGATGTGTGAGAAGCCGACGACCCCATGGGCAAAAGATCGACACGATCCGGATCGGGAAAACCAGATAGAAACTGCGAGCACTCGAGCTCGAGACACAGATGTGGACCCGCTTCGCTGATCACCATCCCGGCCAGCGGCTTCATGAAAGTGCCGCATATACAGGCCTGACAGAAGACCGCACTCGATCACCAAGCCCAGAAGTCAGAGCCCCTTGCACAATGCGCGGCAACCACAGAAGTTGCTAGGCACGAATTTCGTCGGGCTGCTCATGACGCCCAGCTACCATACCGGATTCACAAGGTGAATCCCTCACGTTAGTTGTGCAACAGAACCGTCCCGACTGACATGGTGAAGCCTGCTTTGGTGCGGTACCGCGCACTCTGCGGATGGTGCCGACGTCACCTGTGATGATATGTGACCGACGCCTTCAGTTTTCGTCTATGGTAATGCCACGCTCATCAATCTTGATCACGACGCCACTTTGTCGTTCCTGATAGTATAGATAAGATGCACCCGCTGCGATGACGACGAGTACTCCTATCAGGATCAATAACATGTTTCGACTCATTACCGGTTCCCTAGCCTGTCTTTTTCATTCTTGAGGGTCATCAGACTGCCCAATCACCGTAGGTTCGACATGTCAATCGCAATGATTATGAACCGGAAGCTGCAATGAACATCAAGTGTCACGGATCGCATCCTTGATACCCCCAACAGCGTTCTGAACTTTGCCCTCAACCTTGTCGGCCTGTCCTTCGGCTTCTAGCTTTGCGTCGCCGATCGCCTTGCCGACGGCCACCTTGGCCTTGCCTTTGACGACCTTCGCTGAACCGATTACACGATCCTTGTCCATGGCAACATCCTTGAATGAAAATCTAGCCGTCAGCTATCTGGCGGCTGTTTCGTGGCCGACAGGGTTTTCTCAATCGCGTGCGGTTTCAGGTTTTTCGTGTCGCAGACGGTCTGGAAAGAAGCACGTGGAACCGTGAAACGAGGGGACGTGCGATCCCATGTGTTCTTCGATCACCTGTACCAAGTGCGCGCTCACCCCCATCTTGATGAACTGCCTGAACTATCGCACCGCAATCGCCACGCCGCACTGATGCAGGTTGGTCCGCTCGGGTGAATCAGGAAATTTTTTGATGGTTTGGCTTGATTGAACGGTTGGGGATCGGGTCTGGCAGGACGCGCGCTCCGGCACGGTCTTCAAGGATTGCGCGCGCATCCGACAACTGGCCGATCCCGGCAGATTGCCCGATTGTTATGACGAAGGCGGCGGCGCTGACCTTTGGCCCCATGGACCCCGGCGCAAGGTCGAGTGCAGCCAATGCCGCTGGAGTTGCCCTGCCGATCTCAAGCGGTTCATCGCTGTCCCGGACTTGATGGACAGCCACTACATCGGTCAAGTCGAAGGCCTTGTCATCCACAAGCGCCGCCATGCGATCAAGGTAGCGTAGTCCTATGGGAAACACGTGGCCATGCTCATGCAGCAGGGCCCGCAAGGCATTCACATCGACGGTGCGCTGATGACCCAGCCGTTCCCGGCCGCGGAACAACGCCGCGTGGGACTGCTGCTCAATCGTTCTGGGCTGCACGAAGCGCATCGCGGCTTGGCGGGCCGCGATTGCGGTCGCTTCGGCATCGGCCACGTCATTTTTCTGACGCTTGACGAACGGGCGAACATCCTGCGGCGCGATCAGTTTCACTGCGCGCCCAAGCGCTTCCATCCCCCGCCCCCAGCAATCTACGCCACCACAGGCTTCGAAGAGGACGAGGCAATGCGCCCTGCCGGGCCATGAACGCGGAGAACTGCTGTCGCGTGAACTTCTTGCGGAACTGCACCTCTCCCGTCTGCAGGGCTGGACAGGACTCGCACCGCCTCAGGGTCGTTCCCGATGGCTTTGCCGCCCGAAAAAGCAGAACGCTGCTGTCGTCGCACGCTGATGGAGGCTTGGGTTGGGCGCGAAAGTGCGGTGTTTCGTCTGCCGCCCTCGCGTCTTGCGTTCGATCCCTGCGATGTGATCCTGCTCGAACGTGACGGTTGCCTGACCGAGTTGCAGCCGGTGTCCATCGCGGGCTCGGACCTGCGAAGCATCGACGCCGTGCGACAAGACCGCATCGTCTAAGACCTGCCGCCCAGAGAACCACGCCCCGGCATGCAAAGCGCTGGGTCTATTGATGGCCGACCTCACCATCGCCCTGTTCCTGCTCAACCTCCGCAGCGCCGGTGAACGCGCCGGGCGGTTGGCGGAACATCTTTCAACATCGTAGAAAACCCATGAAGTCCAACGCCGGATGCTGGACGCTGCCAGCCGCCGCCCCACTGATCGCGATACTTTGGCTGACCGCCTTCGGGATGGCCAGTTCTGACGGACAGGCAACTTGCCCACCTGTGGTGGAATACAGCGCAGCCGATCAAACGCGCGCCGCCGACGCGGCGGATGCGCTGCCGGAGGGCGCGATGGTCGTCCGGATGCTGAGCGACTACGCTGTCTTGCGGGATCAAACGCGGGTGTGCAGCAGATAGATGCCTGCCCATAACTGCATCACGCCACCATGAGCGGCCTCTCACCTGAAACGGTAAGGCCGGATGGATAAGTCAGCAAGGGATTGACAGAAGTGCCTGGACACCACACTTGAGAAGAATTCGCAACAAAACAGGCGCTCTTCCTCAGTGGACAACCATCCAAGATTCTATCTCCTAAAACAGATTTCAGTGTCGCTTGTGCTCTGATGATTGAAGCAACTCTTTTCCTGCTGATCGGGATAATCGTCATTCTCGCGATCATTGCGGCAAATGGATATTTCGTCGCCCAGGAATTCGCCTACATGTCAGTCGACCGCACGCGGCTTGCTGCGCGGGCTGCAGAAGGCGATGTGGCAGCCAAACGCGCGCTTGCGGTGACCAAACGCACCAGCTTCATGCTGTCGGGTGCACAGCTTGGCATCACGGTGACAGGCTTGCTGGTCGGCTTTGTCGCCCAGCCGATGGTCGGCAATTCTTTGGGAACCCTGCTGGGCGTAGCGGGCGTGCCCACAGAAGTGGGTGTTGCCGTCGGCACAATACTGGCGCTGGTGGCGGCCACGATCATCCAGATGATCTTCGGTGAACTTTACCCCAAGAACCTTGCCATCGCGAACCCCGAGCCATTGGCGCGGGGGCTTGCGAAGTCAACGCTCATCTACCTGACGGTGTTCGGCTGGCTGATCGGGTTCTTCGACAAGTCGGCGAACCTGCTTTTGCGCGCACTGCGGATCGAGCCGGTGCATGATCTTGATATCAGCGCCTCGGCCGACGACCTGCCCCGCATCATTGCGGACAGCCGCGACAGCGGTGACCTGCCGGTGGAGCTGTCGCTGATGATGGACCGCATCCTCGACTTTCCAAAGCAGGACGTCGAACACGCCATGGTTCCGCGATCCCAGGTCGACTGGGTCAGCCCCGACACGACGCTGGACGAGCTGCGCGGCCTGATGGCGCGCGCCCACACCCGCTATCCGGTGATCGACGACGACGATACCCCCGTGGGTGTCGTGCATCTTTCCGACGTGCTCGAACGACTGGTGTCCGGGCGTGCCGACGAGCCGGTGTCTGCCGTTATGCGTCCCGCGACGGTGATGCCGACCCTGATGCTGCTGCCCGATGCACTGGCGCAACTGACCAAGTCTGACAACCAGCTGGCCTGCGTGATCGACGAATACGGCGGCTTTGCCGGGGTGCTGACGATCGAGGATCTGGCGATGGAAATCGTGGGCGAGATCACCGACGAGCATGACGCGGACACCGGCTTTTCGCTCATTCCCGATGGCGACAACATCTGGATCATGGACGGCGACGTGCACCTTGACGAGGTGCAGCGGGCCATCGGCTACGATCTGCCCCGCGGCGATGTCGAGACTGTGGCGGGCCTGCTGATTGCAGAACTTGGCGCCTTGCCCTCCGAAGGCGACACCGTGACGGTCGACCTGCCGATTGATCCGGCCGAACTGGTGCTCGATCAGCCGATGCGCCGCAGGCTTGAGGTGGACGTGCTGCGCGTCGAGCGCCACATTCCAACCCAACTGCGCGTGCGGTTGGTCGAAATCGCAATGACCGAGGTTGACCAATGAGCGGCGCGTTGAGTGTAACCCTGATCACCGTCGCCCTCATTGCCCTGAGCGCGCTGTTCGTCATCATCGAATTCGCCTTGCTCGGCGCGCGGCGGCACCGGCTGGAAGAACTGGCCCCGACCAGCGTCTCGGCCCGCGCCGCCCTGCGCGGCATGAACGACCTGACGCTGATGCTTGCGGGTGCGCAACTGGGCATCACTGTCTGCACTTTCGCGCTGGGTGCAGTGACAAAGCCCGCTGTTGACGCCTGGCTTGGCCCGGTATTCATCGACTGGGGCCTGCCCTTCTGGGCTGCGGGCGGCACGGCGTTTGCCCTGTCGCTGTTCGTGGTCACATTCCTGCATCTGGTCGTTGGCGAAATGGCCCCGAAATCCTGGGCCATTGCGCACCCCGAAAAGTCTGCACTCGCCATCGGTGTGATTTCGCGCGCCTTCATCTGGCCGCTCAAACCCCTGCTGCGTTGGGTGAACAGCCTTGCGAATGGTCTGGTCCGGGCATCGGGCGTCGAGCCGGTCGAGAGCGCTGCTGTCGGGGGGCAGGACATCGCAACCATTCGCCAGCTGGTGGAACATTCAGCCAAGGTCGGCACGCTTGAGCCAGAAATGCAGAAGCAACTTTCGGGCTTCATCGACCTTGGCACAATGCCCGTCATCGCTCTGGTTGCCACTGGCGTGGTTCCGACACAGGTTCTGCCGCAGGCCACGGCTGCCGAAGTTCGGGCTGCGGCCCTGCAGTCCGGGCACATGCGGATCCTGATGTCCGCCGCTGGTGATGGAGCGCCATCCGTCGTCCATGTGCGCGATACCCTGCTCTTGCCGGATGCACAACTTGCTTCCGATATCGCCCGCCCGGCCTTTGTGCTGGATGCACAGACCCCCGTTTATGAGGCGCTCGGCCGCATGCGCGAGTCGAGCGTGCAGATCGCCATCGTGATGCACAACGATGCGGTGTGCGGGATCATAACTCTTGCCGACATCCTCAAGCGCGTTCTTCCCGCGGGGATCGCCGCGCAAAAGGCAGTTGCTGCGACCCAGGCTGCGTGACGTCAACTACGGATCGCACGGCTTCAGCCCGCCCCCGACCGGGCACACATCCGGCGCGGGGGCGACAGCACCCGCGCCAAGAGGTTCAACCGCAGCGCGCGGAGATGGGTCTGCCAAGCGTCGACGCCCCGGGGTCAAGCCACCGCCGATCTACCAATCACTGTCATCCGCGAAGCCTTCATCGCCAAGGTCCGGCTCTTCCTCTGGCGACAGTTCACTGGCCTGAGCAGGGCTTGCAAACATGCCGCCGATTGCGTTGGCGAGCAGCATCCCACCCGCAACACCCATCGCAGTCTGCCCCGCACCGGCAAGAAACCCGCCCGGCGCACCTTGAGGCATAGCTTGCGTGGTGCGTCGGGTCTGCCGCGGCGTGGGGCCAGCGCCGAAAAGGCCCGATAAAAATCCGCCGCCTTGCTGTGACTGGCGGGCCTCGGCAAGTTCTGCCTCCAACTCTTCGATGCGCGACTGCGCTGCGTTCAGCGCATGTTCTTGCACCACAACTGTCTGCGCCATGTAATAGGGCGCACCCGGCTGCCGCGCGATAGCAGCGGCAATATAGTGTTCGGCCTCGGAATCGCGCGTGGGAACTTGACGCTCGATATTTGCGAGCTTGTCAAAAAGCGAGCTGATGGCCTGGCGGTCGTTCGTGTCCATGTGAGACTCCTTATGGCGTTGCGTTGGCGAATACATGGGATCGAGCAGCCTCAATCGGAAGACCCGGATGGCAAACCCCGTTTCAGCCGCGGAACACTCGCAACACTGACAACGCCGCATCCCAGAGATCGAAAGTCCGGGGAAGCAGGTGCTCTTGTGCACCAAACGGTTTGTTGCGCGCGCCGCCCATTTCCGCGTCCAGCGTTTCGAACAGCCGCATCAATCGGCGTTGGTGGATGCCCAACCTGGCCTGAAGCGGATCGGCAAAGATGCCTGCAAAGGCAGCGATTACCGACCCAACCAACATCAGGCCCACGACGGTGACCGCTATAAGACCAGGCGAAGGTCCGACTGGAAAGACGCCGTACCAGACGCCACCCAGTGTTGCGCCCAAGGGAAAGTCTGCAATGGCACTGCCTTGCGATACCGCCTCCGCAAGGCCGGGGGCCATCGAGATCATGCCCGGGGTCAGCGCCTGAAATACAATGGCACCGATGGCAAGGGTAACAAGGCCGGTCGTGAACTCGGCAATTGACGATCGCGTGGCGGTATAGTCGCCCACTGCCCCAACGATCCGGTCCGCAGTAGCCCGCGCTTCGGCAACCGTGCCATGGCTGCGGATCATCTCACGAAACCGGGGCGCAGCGAGAATGGCCCGCGACATCGACGCGCGGTCGGGAATTCCGGTGCCTGAGGGAAGCGGAACATCAAGAAGCTCCTTCAAGATTGCGGCCTCAACCCGCGCCGAGACGGCCGTCCGCAGCAGCAACCGGCGCGCCAGCAGCCAGTCCGCAACGCGCGCCATACGCAGCTTTCGGCAGATCCATGCGGCCATTCTTATCAGAACGAGGATCGGCGACAGCACGACATTGACCGGTGCCCGCAGGATATCCAGCCCCAGTGCGGCGCCATGCAGATGCAAGGTGCCGGGCCAAGTGAAATGCCGTTGAACGAACGCATCCACGCTGTCGCGCAAGCCTTCCTGTCGCATTTCATTCGACTGCTTTCGAGGTGGCCTCCGGTCGGCGGTGGGGTGCGTGTAGGAATGCTGTGTCATCTGCAGACCCTCAATCCGTTTGCCATTCTCCCATCCTTTACTGCTTTCACGTCAAACTCAGCACAGTCATGAGGATCAATGTCGCGATCCGCGCCGCGTCAGCCTGCATGGCTGGTCCGTCATGGCGCATTGCGGAACGCCAGACACCAACGGTCGCCACAAGATTGTAAGGGAGAGAACACCCCTTGCCCACAATCAGTGCGGCCCAAGGTTGATCGTAGATCAGAAGAACAAGGAGAAGAATGCTGGTTGTGACATTGACCAGTAGACCCCCAAAAACAACCCAATCCCAGAACGCATCCCGAAGAGGAAGGTGGCCTTGCCAAAGGGAAATCAGCTTTTTCATTTTCCGTATATGGCAACGAAGACGGCACGGCGCCAGTCTGTGCGCGCGCAAAGTGGACCAAGCCCGGAAATGACGCTGGGCAGCGACATCACCATAGTGTCCACTTTCGATGGTGGACACTATTCAGCCACTTAACCCAGCAATGTGGGCAAGGCTTGACCCGGACCCTCAGAATGCAAAAAGCCTCCAAGGTTTCAGGGGGGACTCGTCAAACGTTGATGCGGCGTTGAGGTAAAACGCGAGTGTCTATGCGCAAGTGCTTTTGTCTGATTCCAAGTATTTGTCATACAATGATGTTTTTTGCGAGAAAGCGCTACCGCCGCAGACTACCTGAGCTGGTGCGCGGTATAATAAATAGAAACGCCTGTCTGGAGGCGTAACTTTCAGGTCGGCTGGTGGTCACGCAGCGCCGGCAACCCGACGCCCACCGCATCGAACCCGCCGTCAACGGCGATCACCTGCCCAGTGACATAGCTGGCCCGTTTCGAGCACAGAAAGACGATCGCCTCGGCAATCTCGTGTTCGCGGCCATAGCGGTTCAACGGAATGGCATCGTGATAGGCGGCGCGAATGGCCGGGGAATGAACGGCCAATGCCAGTTTGGTATCCACCGGACCGGGCGCCACGCAATTGGCCCGCACGCCCCATTCCCCCAGTTCGGCGGCCTGTTGACGCGTCAGATGGATAACAGCGGCTTTCGAGGTGCCATAGGCGACTCGCAGGGTGCTGGCCCGCAGCCCGGAGATCGAGGCGATATTGACGATCGCGCCCTGTGTCGCCTTGAGATGTGGCAGAACGGTTTGGCTGGTCAGAAACACCCCATCAAGATTGGTGGCCATCACCTCGCGCCAGATCGCGAGATCGGTATCAGCCAATGGGCGGAAGTCGGCCACACCCGCGTTGTTGACCAAGGCGTCGATGCGTCCAAAGCGGTCGACCACCATGGCTGTCATGGCGCTTACCTGTTCCGGGTCCGAGACATCGCAGGCCACGGGTAATACATTCTCCAACCCTTCGGCCGCGGCCATCAGCACCGCCACATCGCGGTCAATCATGGCGACCTGCCAGCCCTCGGCCAACATCAACTGCGTTGTTGCCAGTCCGATGCCGCGCGCGGCACCCGTTACGACTGCTGTCTGCATGTCCAAACCTTTGCCTTGCGGTCGCTTACCGCAACCATTCCACCAGTATTAACGACATTTGCGGCACCGTCGCGATCACGATCAAACCAACCAGACTTGCCAGCATGAACGGCATTGTGCCTCGAGCCACCTGTTCGATGCTGAGTTTTGTCACATTGGCCGCCACATAGAGATTGATCCCCACAGGCGGGGTGATCAGACCGATGGCCAGATTGACCATGACCAGCACCCCGAACCAGACCGGATCCCATCCCATTTCGCGCGCCACCGGCAGGAAAATCGGCAGGGCGATGAACATGACGGTCACAGGGTCCATGAACATCCCAGCAATCAGCAGGATCACCATGACAACAAGAAGGATCACCCAGCCATTCTCGCTCACTCCTAAGAGCGCGCTGGAATAGCTGCCCACCAGATCATCGACCGTGACCACCCAGCCAAACAGGCTGGCATAGGCCACGATCAGCATTACGACCGCAGAGGATGCCGCTGCATCGCCCAGCGCATCGAAAAGCGCCTTCGCGGTCAGGGTGCGATAGGCGAAAGCACCCACAGCAAGAGCATAGACTGTGGCGACGATGGCGGCCTCGGTCGGGGTGAAAATACCGAGATAGATGCCGCCCAGAATGACCACAGGTGTCATCAGCCCCCAGAAACTGTCCCGGAAGGACTGCCAAAGAGCAACCCGCCGTGGCGCATCGGCATAGGGGTGCGGGCTGAGGGATTGCAAGGCATTGCCCCTTCCGGGCACTCTATCCGCCCCGGTGCGGCGATGAGCGAACGGCAGCACCAGGACCATGATCAGGGCCATGAAGACACCCGGTATGATGGCCGCGATGAACAGTTGCGAGATCGAGGTTTCGGCTATGACACCATAGATCACCAGCCCGATGGACGGCGGGATCACGATCGAGAAGGCCGCTCCCGTCACCACCAGTCCAGCCGCGAAGGCCCGGTCATAACCGTCCTCCTCCATACCCTTGATGATCATGGGGCCGATCGCAGCGACGGATGCGGGGCCCGATCCGCTGACCGCGCCCCAGAACAGGCAAACGATGGTGCCCACTGTGCCCATTCCCCCCGGAAGATCGCCCACGGCGACCCGGAAGAAACGGATCATCCGTTCGGCGATGCCAAGACTGCCCATCAAGGTGCCTGCCAGAATGAAGAACGGGATCGCCAGAAGCGAGAATTTGGTGATGCCCGTGGCGATCAGATCCCCGGCCAGTTCCAGACCGAAGCCGATGGTCCACATCGCATAAAGCGCCGACAGACCCAGCGCGAAGGCCACAGGCACCCGCAGCGCCAGCAGCAGGAAAAAAACGATGATCATCTGCGTTCCGGCCGATGAGATGCCGATCAGCTCAAACATGATCGCCCTCGGCTACTGCTTTGGCATCAGGCCCCGCGCGCAGGACTGTCCAGGCATGTTGCAGATAGCGCAGGATGATCAGTGCAAAACCCAAAGGCAAAGCGGCCTGATAATACCATGCAGGCAGTCCCAGACCGTAAGATCGCATCCCGACCCGCTTGATATTCATCATCGCTTCCCAAGAGAACCAGGCTGAGAACGCCAGCAAAGCCACGGACAAGGCAACGGACAGCAGGAAAACCGGCGACCACAGCCAACGTGGCAACATGTCATGCACCATGGTCACGGCCAGATGCTCTCCGCGCCGTGCGGCGATGGCGGCACCGAACACTGTCAGCAGCAGAAAGCCATTGACCAGCAGTTCCTCGTTCGCGGCAAAGGACAAGTTGGTGCCGTAGCGAACAACGACATTCACAAAGCCGATGCCCGTCATGGCAACAAACAGGATGGCGCAGACGATCTTTTCAAAGTCGCGCAACAAAAGACGTATCATCAATCGGAACCCTGACAGCAAAAGCCCGTGGCCCTGTTCGGCGGCCACGGGCGGCTAGGTCACACCTCAGTTGGTGGCGGCGATAGCGTCTTGGAACGCGCCCACGATCTCGGGGCCCACCTTCGCAGCCCACTGATCAAAGGCGGGTTGCGTGGCCGTGCGGAAGGCTGCCAGTTCTTCGTCAGTCGGCTCATAGACCTCCATGCCCTTCTCGCGCAGGAAGTCGATCCCCTTCGCCGTTCCCTCGCGTGTGATCTGACGCTGGTAGTCCATCGCTTCCTGAGCTGCCTCACGGAGCATCGTCTGCTTGTCAGCGTCGAATTTGTCCCAGACATCCTTGGAAACACCAAGGAAGATCGGGTCATAGGAATAATGCCACGCGGTCAGGTATTTCTGCACCTCATAGACCTGCTGCGGAATGATCACGGCACCAATGGGGTTTTCCTGCCCATCCACAACGCCTTGCTGCAGCGCCGACATCGTCTCGCCCCACTGCATCTGCTGGGGATTGGCGCCCAGTGCGTTCATCACGTCGATATACATCGGGCCCGCCACACGCATGTTCAGACCGCGCATGTCATCAGGGGTGCGGATCGGGCGTGTATTGTTGGTCACTTCGCGGAAACCATTCTCGCCCCAAGCCAGAACGACAATGCCCTTTTCCAGCAGAATATCCGCCAAAATCTGTCCGGGTGCGCCCTGTGTGGTCGCATCGACCTGCTCATAATTGGAATAGAGGTAAGGGAGCGAGAACACCGCCATCTCGGGCACCAGCGGGGTCACGTTGATGGCCGAAGTCACCACCATATCCAGCGCGCCGCGACCGACCATTTCGGCCTGGCGCATCTGATCGCCGCCCGACAGCTGCGCGTTGGGGAATACGCGCACCGTCACATCGCCGCCTGAGCGTTCGGCCAGCAGCTCGGCAAAACGCTCGGCACCCTTGTGCCACGTCGTCGTGTCACCTGTATTATGCGACAGTCGCAGTTCTTGCGCGCTTGCCGCACCGATATTGACTGCGACCGCAAGGCTTGCCGCCAGCGCCGCGCCTGTGATGTTGAAAAATTTCATTCGTCCCTCCCTTGGAATACCCTTCGCTCACCGACACTGTCCTCACGCCGCCGCCGGGTTGATCAAATAGTGGACCTTTGATTTTCAGAATTGCAACAAAAACTTGCAACTCGCCTGAAATAAATTCAGAATAACAGAAAATACGCAGGCCATAGCAAGAAAGATCCCCTGTTTGTGGTTCATATTGTGAAATTTTATGAGCAGGATTCCCCGCTTGGCGGCGCACAAAGCGTGGACCGGGCACTGGCGCTGCTGTCGCTGATCGGACAGCACTCGGCAGTGGGCATCACGTTATCGGGTCTTGTGACGGAAACCGGGCTGAACAAGGCCACGGTCAGACGCCTTGTGCTGGCCCTCATGCGGGCGCGGCTGGTCGAACAGTCAGACATCAGCCGCACCTATCATCTGGGGGAAGAAGCCTACCTTCTGGGCCTTCTGGCGCAGGATCGCCACGGGCTCTTGTCCCAGACCATCGACAGTCTGCAACGCCTTGCGCGTACGACAGGGGATGCCGCCTTTCTGTCGGTGCGACGCGGGCGATACTCGGTCTGCCTGCACCGCGAGGAAGGCACCTATCCGATACGCACCTATGCGCTGATGCCCGGCGGACATCATCCGCTGGGCGTGGGGGCGGGATCGCTGGCCATGCTGGCCGCGCTGCCCGAGGCCGAGGCCGAAGAGGTGATGACCTCCAACGATGCAGAGTTGATCAGCAACTATCCCCGGCTACCCCCTGAGACATTGCGCGCCCATCTTGCGCAGACGCGGGCAACCGGCGTGGCCCTGAACCCCGGTCTTATTTTCGAGGATTCATGGGGCCTTGGTGTCGCCTTGCGGGGACAGAAAGGCCAGTTGGTCGGCGCCGTCTCACTGGCCGCCATCGAGAGCCGGATGAAGGAACCCCGCCGCAGCGAGCTTGCGCAGAAGCTGCAAGCCGAGGCGCGCCTGATTGAAACACGCCTGGCCATCGCCCCGACCCCAGGTCGGCACGAAGGCAAGCCACAGAAAGGAAACGAACCATGACACGCGCACAGATCATAGGCTGGGGCCATACAACCTTTGGCAAATCCGAACACCCCGACACCGAAAGCCTGATGGCCGAGGCAGTGTCGCAGGCATTGGCCCACGCGCAGATCGGCGCGCAAGATGTGGACGGCATTTTCGTGGGCGTCTTCAACAACGGCTTTTCCAAGCAGGATTTTCAGGGTGCCTTGGTCGCCATGGGGACCGATGGCTTGGCCCATACACCGGCGACCCGGTTCGAGAATGCCTGCGCGACCGGATCGGCGGCGCTGTTCGGCGCGATGGATTTCATCGAGGCAGGACGCGGGCGCATCGCCTTGGTCGTCGGAGCAGAGAAGATGACCGCCACCCCCACGGCCGAAGTGGGCGACATCCTGTTGGGGGCCAGTTACCGCGCAGAGGAAGGGGATGTTGACGGCGGCTTTGCTGGCCTGTTCGGACAGATCGCGCACAGCTATTTCCAGCGCTACGGCGACCGCTCGGAAGAACTCGCAATGATCGCCGCCAAGAACCACGCCAATGGCATGGCCAACCCTTACGCCCATATGCGCAAGGATTTCGGACTGACCTTCTGCAACACCGTCTCGGACAAGAACCCCCGCGTGGCGGGTCCATTGCGGCGCACTGATTGCTCGCTTGTCTCGGACGGTGCGGCGGTCCTGGTGTTGGCCGATGCCGAGACAGCAGCGACCATGCAGCGCGCCATTGGCTTTCGGGCGCGGGTGCAGGCCAATGACATCATGGCTCTGTCGCGGCGCGATGTGCTGGAGTTTCGCGGCGCGCGCATGGCATGGTCAAAGGCATTGGCAGAGTCCGGCCTGACGCTGGATGACCTGAGCCTTGTCGAAACGCATGACTGTTTCACCATCGCCGAGATGCTGGAATACGAAGCGATGGGACTGGCTGAACCCGGCCAGGGGCACCGCATCATCCGCGAAGGGATCACGCAAAAGGATGGGCGGCTGCCGGTCAACGCCTCTGGCGGGCTGAAATCCAAGGGCCACCCCATCGGGGCCACGGGTGTGTCGATGCATGTCATGGCGGCGATGCAACTGGCCGGTCAGGCCGAAGGGATGCAGATCCCCGGTGCCACGCTTGCAGGCGTGTTCAACATGGGTGGTGCTGCCGTGGCCAATTATGTCTCGATCCTGGAACGCGTGAAATGAGGATGGATCTGTCGCAGGGTGTCACACCCTTTTCCACGCGGGTAATGAATCTGTCGCATCTGCTGACCGAAAGCGCGCGGCGGCTGGGGGACGATATCGGCTTCGTCTGGGGCGACAAAACCTGGAGCTGGGCCGAGATCGAGGCCCGCGCCGCTGCCTTCGCGCAGGCTTTGGTGCAGGACTACGGCATCGCCAAGGGGGACCGGGTTCTGGTGCAATCGTCCAATTGCAACCAGATGTTTGAGGCGATGTTCGCCTGCTGGCGTGTGGGCGCCGTCTGGGTGCCCGCCAATTTCCGCCTCTCGCCTGACGATCTGGCATGGCTGGCAGGCTCGTCCGGGGCCGGGCTCTTGCTCTGCGGATCGCAGTTCCCCGACCACGCCGCTGCCTGCGCGCCGCATGTGGATGCGACGATTTCCATCGGCCCGGAGTATGAGGCGCTGATTGCCCGCCATCATGGCAAAGCCCCCTTGCCCGTGGCGGTGCAGCGCGATGATCCGGCGTGGTTCTTCTTCACCTCCGGCACCACGGGCAAACCCAAGGCCGCCGTGCTGACCCATGGCCAACTGGCCTTTGTGGTCACCAACCACCTGTGCGATCTGATGCCCGCGACAGGACCCGAGGACGCCTCGCTCGTGGTAGCCCCCTTGTCGCACGGCGCAGGCATTCACCAATTGGCGCAGGTGGCACATGGGGTGAAAACCATCCTTCCCGCAGGCGAGAAGTTTGACCCCGCCCAGATATGGGCACTGGTCGCGCGCTGGCGTGTCACCAATATGTTCACCGTGCCAACGATCGTGAAACTGCTGGTCGAGGACCCAGGCGTCGATCAACACGACCACTCCAGCCTGCGCTATGTCATCTATGCAGGGGCTCCAATGTATCGCGCCGACCAGCGCCGTGCGCTGGACAAGCTGGGGCCGGTGCTGGTCCAGTATTTCGGTCTTGGTGAAGTGACAGGGAACATCACCGTCCTGCCACCCGCGCATCATCACGCCGATGATGACAGGATGCGCATCGGCACCTGCGGCTTTGCGCGCACGGGGATGCAGGTGCAGATCCAGAACCCGCAGGGCGAGGAAGTCGCCTTTGGCGAAACCGGCGAAATCGCGGTGATCGGTCCTGCCGTGTTTGCAGGTTACTTTGACAATCCTACGGCCAATGAGAAGAACTTCCGCGACGGCTGGTTCCTGACCGGCGATCTGGGACACATGGACCCGCAGGGCTTTGTCTATCTGACAGGGCGCGCGTCCGACATGTATATCTCCGGTGGCTCAAACATCTATCCCCGCGAGATCGAAGAAAAGCTGTTGCTGCATCCCGACCTGTCCGAAGTCGCGGTGCTGGGCGTCCCCGATCCGGTCTGGGGTGAGGTGGGCATGGCCGTCTGCGTGCCAAACCCGCAGTCGGCACCAGGGCCCGATGACATACTTGCATGGCTTTCCCCGCAGGTGGCACGCTACAAGCTGCCGCGTTACGTCGTGATGTGGGATGCCTTGCCCAAGTCGGCCTATGGCAAGATCACCAAGAAAATGATCCGCGACGAACTTCTGGCCCGTGGTCAGTTGCCGGACCCGGTGGCGTGACGGAAAAGATGCGACGGATACAGCATCCCGGTGAGGTAGCCGAGGACCGCTTGAGCGACCTGCCCTGCGAGGCCGATCCTGTGCGCGTCACGCAGGTCG
>JAUSPL010000050.1 GCA_030656535.1 Gemmobacter sp. | reverse complement strand
GACGGCAGGTGACGCCGCAGTTTCCATGACCAACTTGACCGCAGCGATGGTGTCATCCACCGCGCTTTCGTCCACCTCGAACAGCAGTTCGTCATGGACCTGCAACAGCATGGTGGCGGGCAGCGGTGCCAGCACGGCGGGCAGCCGGATCATCGCACGGCGGATGATGTCAGCCGCAGACCCCTGGATCGGCGCGTTGATTGCGGCGCGGCGTGCAAAGCCCGCACCAGGGCCCTTTGCATTGATCTCTGGCGTGTGGATCTTGCGCCCGAACAGGGTTTCCACCCGACCGTTCGCCTTGGCGAATGCGATGGTCGCCTCCATGTATTCCTTGATGCCGGGAAAGCGCTCGAAATACCGATCGATGAACCCCTGCGCGTCAGCGCGCGGGATGCGCAGATTGCGGGCCAGCCCAAAGCCGGAAATGCCGTAGATCACACCAAAGTTGATCGCCTTGGCCTGACGACGGATGTCGGGTGTCATCTGGTCCAGCGGTACGTTGAACATTTCCGATGCGGTCATCGCGTGGATATCGACGCCATCGCGAAACGCCTGTTTCATCGCCGGCAGGTCGGCCACATGGGCAAGGATGCGCAGTTCGATCTGGCTGTAATCCAGGCTGACCAGAACGCGTCCCTTGGGCGCAATGAAGGCTTCGCGGATGCGGCGGCCTTCTTCGGTGCGGATCGGGATGTTTTGCAGGTTCGGGTCGGTCGAGGACAACCGCCCGGTCACCGCCCCGGTCAGCGAATAGGATGTGTGAACCCGCCCGGTTTCGCGATTGATGTGGTCTTGCAGCGCGTCGGTGTAGGTCGATTTCAGCTTGGACAATTGCCGCCAATCCATCACGCGGGCGGGCAGGTCGTGGCCTTCGGCGGCAAGGTCTTCCAGGATGTCCGCGCCTGTCGCATAGGCCCCGGTCTTGCCCTTTTCGCCGCCGGGCAGCGACATTTCATCAAACAGGATCTCTCCCAGCTGTTTGGGGGACCCGACGTTGAATGTGCGGCCTGCCAGCTTGTGGATCTCATCCTCCAGTCCGGCCATTTTCTGCGCAAAGGCGTTGGACATGCGCGACAGGGTATCGCGGTCCACCAGCACGCCCGCCATTTCCATCGCAGCCAACACGGGAACCAGCGGGCGTTCCAGCGTTTCGTAAACGGTTGTCACCTGGGCCTTGTGCAGCTGCGGCTTGAACTTGAGCCACAGACGAAGGGTGATGTCCGCATCTTCGGCGGCGTATTTGACCGCATCGTCAATCGCAACCTTGTCAAAGGTGATCTGGCTTTTGCCTGACCCCAGCAGCGATTTGATCGGGATCGGCACGTGACCCAGATACCGTTCAGACAGCGCATCCATTCCATGGCCGTGCAATCCCGCATGCATGGCATAGGACATCAGCATGGTGTCGTCGATCGGAGCCACCGCGATGCCCTGCCGCGCAAAAATCTTGGCGTCGTATTTCATGTTCTGACCGATCTTGAGGATCGACTCGTCCTCAAGCATCGGTTTCAGCAACGCCAATGCCTGATCCATCGGCATCTGACCGTCTGCCCGTTGCGCGGCACCAAACAGATCGCCCCCACCCGTGGAATGGCCAAGCGGAATATAGGCCGCCGTACCCGGTTCAACGCACAGCGACACGCCGACCAGATCGGCCCGCATTTCATCCAGCGATGTTGTTTCGGTGTCGACCGCTACCCAACCCTTGGCCCGCGCCCTGTCAATCCACTGTTTCAGTGTGGCGGCGTCACGGATACAGACATAGCCGGCCGGGTCAAACGGTGCGTCCGGGGCGGCGCCCGGCGGGGTGGGGTGGTCGTCGGACGCCGGGCGATCGGCGGGAATGGCCGGGGCCTCGACCTTCAGCCGGTCAGCGATCCGCTTGGTCAGGGTGCGGAATTCCATCAGGGTCAAAAACGCCAGCAGCGCTTGCGTGTCGGGGGCCTTTACCTCCAGGTCATCCAGACCCACCGGCAGGGGTGTGTCGTCCTTTAGCGTGACCAGTTGTCGTGACAGCCTGATCTGCGCGGCGTTCTCCATCAGGGTTTCGCGACGTTTTGGTTGTTTGATCTCGTGGGCGCGGGTCAGAAGTGATTCCAGATCGCCGTATTCCTGTATAAGCAGGGCGGCGGTCTTGATGCCTATCCCCGGGGCGCCCGGGATGTTGTCGACCGAATCCCCGGCCAGCGATTGGACATCGACCACCCGGTCTGGTCCGACGCCGAATTTTTCCTCGACCTCGGCCACGCCAATCTGGCGATTTTTCATCGGGTCGAACATCTCGACCCCGCCTCCCACCAACTGCATCAGGTCCTTGTCTGAACTGATGATGGTGCAGCGTCCGCCCGCCTCGCGCGCCTGGCGGGCAAGCGTGGCGATGATGTCGTCGGCCTCGTAATCCTGCACCTCGATGCAGGCGAGGTTGAAGGCACGCGTCGCTTCGCGCGTCAGCGGGAATTGCGGGCGCAGGTCTTCGGGCAGTTCAGGGCGGTTTGCCTTGTACAAGGGGTACAGGTCATTGCGAAACGTCTTTGACGAATGGTCAAAGATCACCGCGACGTGGGTGGGGGCATCCTTGGATGTCCCATTGCCGTCGACATAGCGGGAAATCATGTTGGCAAAGCCCGCCACAGCGCCAACTGGCAAGCCGTCGGATTTGCGCGTCAGCGGCGGCAGCGCGTGATAGGCGCGAAAGATATAGGCCGATCCGTCGATCAGATGCAGGTGATGGCCTTTGCCGAATGTCATCGTGTCTGCCTTGTGTTGACGATCAAGCCCTAGTCCTAGCCCAAGGTCCAGGGTCTTGCGACCCTGTTTTTCGGGTGGCCAGCACGATGCCGCCAACCGACGCGCCTGTCAGCGGTTCCGGCAAGAGAGATTTCAAAAGGGTATGACCCCGCGCCAGATCGCGCTATTTGCGCTCAACAGGCCATCATGGCCCTGCCGGAGCCTGAAATGACATCTTCCCAAAGTGCATTGATCGTCGCGCATGGATCGCCAGCCGACCCCGCCCCACACGAGGCCGCCTTGCAGGCGCTTGCGCAGGCCGTAAACGCGCTTATGCCGGGATGGACTGTGCGCGGGGCGACGCTGGCCGCGCCGGGTGCGCTGGAGGCCGCGCTGTCTTGCCTTGACGCGCCGCTGATTTATCCGTTTTTCATGGCCGAGGGTTGGTTTACCGGGCGCGAACATCCGCGGCGCTTGCGTGTCTCCGGGGCGGAGACCGCCCGGCAGGTGTCACCGTTCGGCGTTGACCCCGCCCTGCCGGACCTGATGGCGCGGGTGGCGACAGAAGGCGCACGCGCGGCTGGCATGGACCCTGTGACGGCCACTTTGGTTCTGGCCGCACACGGCTCGAAAATCTCGCGGACCTCGTCTGACAGCACAACCGCGATGGCCCGCGCGCTGAGCACCCGGACCACGTTCAAAAAAATCACCTGCGGTTTTGTCGAGGAGGCGCCGTTCCTGACCGATGCCGCTTGCGGGCTTGGACCTGCGGTTTGCCTGCCGTTTTTTGCCCTGCGTGCGGGGCATGTTCTGGACGACGTGCCAAAGGCGTTGGCCGAGGCCGGGTTCGATGGTCCCTTGCTGCCCGAAATCGGCGCGCATCCCGATGTGCCGTCGCTGATCTGCGCTGCGCTGCTGCGTGGGTGATGCGGTCGCGCCGGACGACACAACCGGATGGGCACCGATTTCAGGCTTTGCCGGGCACCGAGCCGTACGCCTTGGCCATGTCGCTCCAAACAGGGCGAACCAGCTCGAACATCTGAGGGGAGTGTGCGTACCAGCCCCCGCCATGCATCCGCGCAACCAGATCCAGTTTTGGTGTGTCCACATGTCCGCGTTCAGGGTTCAAAAGGAACTCGTCGGCGATGTGTATCGCCAGAACCCGCCCGATCACCACGGTCTGATGCGGCCCGGTTTCCACGACTGTGTGGGTGACGCATTCGAACGATACCGGACTGGCCGCAATGCGCGGCGGCTTGATGTGGGCGCTGGGCGCGCTGTCCAGCCCGGCCAGGGTCAGTTCGGACACGTCTGCGGGGGCGTCGACACAGGTGATGTTCATTGCATCGGCCAGTGCGTGCGGAACCAGATTCACCACGAACTCGCCGCTGTCGATGATGTTGCGCGCGGTGTGCTTGTATCCGTCAGGGCCGGCAAGCAGGCCTAACGCCACGGTGGGCGGACGGCCCCCCATCGCGTTGAAGAACGAATAGGGCGCCGCATTGACGACGCCGTGTTCCGACAGCGTCGTGACCCAGGCAATAGGGCGCGGGGTCACGGTCGAGGCCAGCAGCTTGTACCCCATTCCGGGGTCGAGGGTTTCCAGATCGTAGCGCATCAGATCTCGCTTACAGCGCGCTTGGCGCGGGTGTCGACGGACAATTGAAAGACGTCTGGCCGGGCATAGTGGCCGGTACAATCGAAATCATACTTTCCGCGCGCCACATCGGCGGGGTCCAGGGTAGCGTACAGGATCGTCTCGCCCGAGAAATCCGGACCTGCCAAGACCTGACCCAGCGGTGACACGATCGCAGATCCGCCGCGCATCATCACCGTTGACGGGTCATCGCCCAACGCGCTTTCGTGATTGTCGCCATAGGCGCCACGTGTGATGTGCTGACAGGCGGTCAGCACAAAGCAGCGGCCCTCCAGCGCAATATGCTGCATGGTGGACAGCCAGGTGTCGCGGTCGTCTGCGGTGGGCGCGCAATACAAGGTGACGCCCTGACTGTACATGTGCATGCGCAACGCAGGCATATAGTTTTCCCAGCAGATTGCCGCGCCGATGGTGCCGAATTCGGTCTTGAATACGGGCAGGGTCGATCCGTCGCCAAACCCCCAGATCAAACGCTCGGCCGCAGTTGGCATAAGCTTGCGGTGCTTGCCGACCAGCCCTTTGGCGCCATCGAAGTATAGCGCGGTGCAATAGAGCGTGCCGCCGTCACGTTCGATGACCCCGACCACGGCAAAGGCGCCGGTGTCGGCGGTTGCCTCGGCGATGACCGCGACTTCGGGGCCATCAAGGTCGATGGCAGCCTCATGGTACCGGCGGAAGGCGTCGCGGCCTTCGGGTTTGCGCATGCCGATCGGGGCGCCAAAGCTGGCCCCCTTGGGATAACCGCCCAGCAGCGCCTCGGGGAATACGACCAGACGCGCGCCTTTGGCCGCAGCCTCACGCAAGGATGCGGCGGCCTTGTGTGCGGTGGCCAACGGGTCGGCGGGCAGGGACGCAATCTGGGCGACAGCGACGGTGAAGGGCGCTTGCATGGCAAATCTTCCTTTTGCGGAAAGGGCCGGGGGCAGCGCCCCCGGTATAACGTCGGCACGGTGACGGGGCCGTGTCAGGCGTCGGTTGAATTCACCACAGGATGGCGGATGCTGCCGATCCCTTCGACAGTGGCCACGACCACATCGCCGGGCCACAGCCATTCC
>JAUSPL010000049.1 GCA_030656535.1 Gemmobacter sp. | reverse complement strand
TGTGAATACATGACCGGCGGGGTGGCCGTCATCCTTGGGACGATCGGCGCCAACTTTGGCGCGGGGATGACTGGCGGGATGGCGTACCTGTATGATCCCGACGGGATTGCCGAAGACTACATGAACCTTGAAAGCCTGGTCACCTGCGCGGTGTCGCATCCGCATTGGGAAGCCCAGCTGAAGGGTTTGATCGAACGTCACCTCAAGGAAACCGAGAGCCGAAAAGCTGCGGGGATCTTGCAGCACTGGGCTGCCGAGCGGGCGAATTTCCTGCAGGTCTGTCCCAAGGAAATGCTCAGCCGTCTTTCGCATCCCTTGTCAGACGAACGCGAGGCCATTCCGGCAGAATAGCCGCCGTAAGACTGTTTGCGACACGACCAGACGGGGCCCCTGCACAAGGGGGTCCCGTCTTCCGTTTCTGGACGACGAACCCAGACGGGGTGCCTTGGTTACACGAATGGCCCCCGCGAGGGCCCCCGGTCTTGACCCCGTGGTGCGCTTTGTGGCTTACCTGTCGGCGATGACCAGAACCCCAAGATCCGCATCGCGCAGCAAATCGACTGCCGCACAAAAAACTGCGCGCCGCGGTCCCGTCAAACGCGGATTTCGGTTTTGCATACGCTGGGCGGCCCGCATCGTCGCCGGAGCGGTGGTTTTCGTTACGGCGGTTGTACTGCTGTTCGCTGTCGTCAACCCGCCGCAGGGCATCTATATGCGACAAGAGTCATCGCGACTGGGCGGCATAAGCCGGGATTGGGTCGATATGGATGAAATTGCCCCGGTCATGGGCCGATCGGTGGTGGCCGCCGAGGATGCGAATTTCTGCAATCACTGGGGGTTCGACATGGCCGCGATCCGGGCGGCTCTGGATGCAGGGTCGGGGGGCGGAGCCTCGACCATCAGCCAGCAAGTCGTCAAGAACGTGTTTTTGTGGCACGGTCGCAGTTGGACGCGCAAAGCGCTGGAGGCGCTTATCACCCCCGTGCTGGAAACCTTCTGGTCCAAGCGCCGCATCCTCGAGGTCTATCTTAACGTGGCCGAGTTTGGCGAAGGCGTGTTCGGGGTCAAGGCGGCGGCTGAAGTCTATTTCAAGGTGGAACCGGCGGATCTGACGGCTGACCAGGCTGCACGTCTGGCCTCGGTCTTGCCTGACCCGAAGCGCCGAAGCGTCGAAAAGCCCGGCCCTTTGGTGCGGCGCAAGACGGCCCGCGTTATCGACGGTGCAGAAACTATCCTGCGCGACGGTCGTGCGGCGTGTTTTGAACGCTGACATCGGGCTGGCCCTGGTATGCCTTCCCACCGGACAGGCGCCGCAAACTGCCTGAAAATGGCCGCGACCGGCGGTGTGAGGGACCGGTCACAGCGCACAACCGCCACCAACCGTCGATGCGGGTTGAATTTCCCGACCCGGCGCGGCATGGAGGGGCATAGCCTTTTCCCGGACACCCAGCCATGAACCGATTGTTCCATTATCCGTTGTCGCCCTTTTGCCGCAAGGTCCGCCTGACTCTGGCCGAGAAGCGGATCGAGGTGGAACTGGTCGAGGAGCGCTATTGGGAACAGGGCGCAGATTTCCTGCGCCGCAACCCTGCGGGAAAGGTCCCGGTCTTGCGTTTGGATACCCGCACATTGTCGGAAAGCCAGGCGATCTGTGAATATCTGGACGAAACGGTGCCGACGCCGCACCTGATGCCACGCGATCCCGATGCGCGCTATGAAGTGCGGCGTCTGTGTTCGTGGTTTGACGACAAGTTCCACGGCGAAGTGACATCAAAGCTGCTGTATGAGCGAGTCACCAAAAAGATCATGAAGCTGGGCAATCCCGACAGCAAGAATATCAAATCCGGTGCAGCCCGGATCAAGTATCACATCGATTACATGGGCTGGATTCTGGAACAGCGGCGCTGGCTGGCGGGCGATGCGATGACGCTGGCTGATTTCACGGCTGCCGCACATCTTAGCTGCCTTGATTATATCTCGGACGTGGACTGGAACCGCAATGCAGCCGTCAAGGACTGGTATGCCAAGATCAAGTCGCGGCCCTCGTTCCGGTCCATCCTGGCAGATCAGGTGCCGGGGTTCCCGCAGCCGGCGCATTATGCCGATCTGGATTTCTGATCCCGTCTGCCGGTGGGGGGGCACCTACGGACGCCCGGTCCATCTGGGAGCAGGTGAATGAAGCCACCAGTAACGCCAGACGTTCTGAAACAGATGCTGGCCTCGCAGGCGCAGGCCGAAGGCTTTGCCGCGATGGGGGTCTGTCGGCCCGATGCCATCCCGCAGGCGGCGTCGCGGTTGGAGACGTTCATCCGCGAGGGGCGCCACGGCCAGATGGGCTGGATGGCTGATCGGATGGCGTGGCGCGGCGACCCCGCTGCGCTGTGGCCAGAGGCCCGGTCGGTCATCATGCTGGCCGAGGTCTATACCCCGGACGGAAATCCTTTGGCCGTGTTGGACCAGCCCGACCGCGGCGCTGTCAGCGTCTATGCGCAGGGCAAGGACTATCATGATCTGGTCAAACGGCGGCTGAAACGGCTGGGTGGGTGGCTGGTCGGGCAGGCGGGTTGTGAGATCAAGGTGTTCGTCGACACCGCCCCGGTCATGGAGAAACCGCTGGCGCAGGCTGCGGGCTTGGGTTGGCAAGGCAAACACACCAACCTGCTTGGGCGTGGCCTGGGGAACTGGATGTTTCTGGGCGCGATTTTTACCACGCTGGATCTGCCCGTTGACGAGGCCGAGGTAAGCCACTGCGGGTCCTGCACCGCCTGTCTGGACATCTGTCCCACAAAAGCGTTTCCCGCACCGTACCAACTGGATGCCCGGCGCTGCATCTCCTATCTGACCATCGAGCATCGCGGTCCTGTGGACGAGGATCTGCGCGGGTTGCTGGGCAATCGGATTTACGGCTGCGACGATTGTCTGGCGGTTTGCCCTTGGAACAAGTTTGCCGTCGCGGCCTCTGATCTTGGGTATCAGCCCCGGGTTGGGGCCCCGATGTTGGCCGAACTGGCGGGCCTTGACGATGCCGGATTCCGGGCGCGGTTTGCGGGGTCACCGATCAAGCGGATCGGGCGCGACAGGTTCGTGCGCAACGTGCTGTACGCGATTGGAAATTCAGGGATGCCAACGCTGCGCGGCGCGGCCGGGGCGCTGGTGGATGACCCCGATCCGGCGGTGTCTGATGCGGCGCGTTGGGCCTGCGCGCGATTGAAAAGTGGCGAAAACTTGCCGGATAGCGGGCTCGGTTAACCCTCTCTTTGCAGGTTGTGGTATGGTATGTGACGCAACAACTGCAGGAGGACACCATGACAAGACATGTGGCCGACAAGCGCACGCCGTCGGACGGCGGGCGGACAAAGGCGTTTCTGGACATCGAGCGCAAGCAAGGCGCGGAAGAGGCCCACCCGTCGGTGCAGGCTTTGACACGCCGCACCCGGGGCGCGTCCGGGTCCGAGGGCTTGCGGCAGTTCCTGCGTATCGCCCGCGGGCGGGATGTCTGATATGAAGGGGGCGCGCCTTGCGGCACGCCCCTCTGGTTTGTCAGCCCGCAGTTTCAGGCGCGAACAAGCCGTTCATACGACTCTGCGATGTCGCGGGTCAGGGCCCCGACTTCGAACGTGTAGTCGCCGATCTGGCCGATTGGGGTAACCTCGGCTGCGGTTCCTGTCAGCCAGGCTTGCTGAAAGCCCGCCATTTCTTCGGGCAGGATGCGGCGTTCATGAACGGTGATGCCCTTTTCCTTCAGCATGCCGATCACGGTCTGGCGGGTGATGCCGTT
>JAUSPL010000046.1 GCA_030656535.1 Gemmobacter sp. | reverse complement strand
GACGGCATCTTTTCCAACGCCTCACGCAAGGGCGTCTACCGCAACAACCTGTTCCGCGATCTGCGCTTTGCGGTGCACTACATGTACACCAACGATACCGAAGTGTCGGGCAATGTGTCGATCGGCAACCATCTTGGCTATGCGATCATGTTCTCTGACCGGGCGGTCCTGAAAGACAACCTGAGCCTGTCGGACATCAGCCATGGCGTGATGCTGAACTTTGCCAACAACGCCGATGTGTCGGGCAATCTGGTGCGTGGCGGGGCGGACCGCTGCACGTTCATCTATAACGCCCACAAGAACCTGATCTACAACAACCGGTTCGAGGGCTGCACCATCGGCATCCACTTTACCGCGGGATCAGAGCGTAACATCTTGACGAATAACGCGTTCATCGGCAGCCGGACCCAGGTCAAATACGTCGGCACCCGCAACATCGAGTGGAGCTTTGAAGGGCGCGGGAACTACTGGTCGGACCACCCTGCGTTCGACCTTGATGGCGATGGCATCGCTGACAGCACGTTTCGCCCCAATGATCTGATGGACCATATCTTGTGGTCACAACCCGCAGCCGCGCTTTTGACAGGCGCGCCTGCGGTGCAACTGATCCGTTGGGCCCAGGCCAGCTTTCCGGCCACCCTGCCCGGCGGCGTCATCGACAGCGCCCCGTTGATGCGCGCGCCAGAATTGACCGTCCCCCCCGAATACACCGCCATGGAGGCCGAAGCGGTCGCCTTGCGGAAAGAAAGTGATCTCGATGACTTCGACCCTGACGATCTCTCAACTCACTAAGTCGTTTGGCGGGGTAAGCGCCCTGTCAGAGGTCTCGCTGGGCCTTTCCCCGGGGGAAAGGGTAGCCTTGCTTGGCCACAACGGGGCGGGGAAATCGACGCTGATGAAGATCATCCTTGGCCTTGTCGCCCCCACAGGCGGCGAAATCTCAGTTTGCGGAGCAGCGCCCGGGCACCCGTCGGTGCGGGCACAGGTGGCCTATCTGCCCGAAAACGTGGCCTTTCATCCGGCGCTGACCGGGCTGGAGCAGACCTCGTACTACATGCGCCTGCGTGGATTGAACCCTTCGGGCGCGATGGCGATGCTGGACCGTGTCGGCTTGGCCGGAGCCGCAAAACGACGGATCGGCACCTATTCCAAGGGTATGCGGCAGCGCGTCGGCCTTGCCCAGGCCCTGATTGGTCATCCGTCCCTTTTGATACTGGACGAACCGACCAGTGGCCTTGATCCGGTGTCCCGGCGCGATTTCTATGAACTGCTGGATGGCCTGGCTGCAACCGGGGCGTCCATCCTTTTGTCCAGCCACGCCCTGACAGAGGTAGAGGCGCGGACGGACCGCCTGCTGATCCTGTCCGGTGGCCGGATGGTGGCCGAAGGCACCCTGGCCGATTTGCGGCGCAAGGCAGCCCTGCCCGTGGTCATGCATGTCACGCCACGCAACGGATACGACCTGATGGCCGACCTGCCCGGTGCCACCAGATCAAATGGCGGGGTACAGATCACCTGCGCACAAGAGGAAAAACTGGCCAACCTTGCACGGATCGTGGCGCTGAACGACAAGGTCGCGGATCTGGAGGTCATCCCCCCCAGCCTGGAAGATATCTACAGCCATTTCAGCAGAAGGGATGGCCAATGATCGCCCGCATCCTTGCCACCACCCGAACTGAAATCCACATCGCGCGGCGTAACCGCTGGGTGCTGATTGCGGTTCTGTTGATGGTGGTCTTTTCGCTGGTGTTGTCGGCAGCCGGGTCTGCCCCCACCGGCGCACTTGGCGCCGACCGGCTGTCTGTGGTGGTGGCGTCGCTGACCTCGCTTTCGGTGTATCTGGTGCCGTTGGTGGCGCTTTTGATGTCCTTCGACGCTGTCGCAGGCGAGGTGGAGCGTGGCACGCTGCCGCTTTTGCTGACCTATCCTGTCGCGCGGTGGCAGATATTGACAGGCAAACTGTTGGCCCACACAGCCATTCTGATCCTGGCCATCGGGGCAGGCTATGTCGCGGCAGCGGGGATTGCGATCGCGACCGATCCGGCGGCGGTATCGGGTCTGGGCGCGCTTTGGCGGCTGACGTGGACCTCCGTTTTGCTGGGAGCCACGTTTCTGGGCATTGGCTATGCGCTTTCGTCGCTGTCACGCCGCGTGTCGGGGGCGGCAGGTGTGGCGATCGGCGTCTGGCTGGGCTTTGTCGTGTTGTATGATCTGGGGTTGCTGGCCGCAATCGTGGCCGACGATGGCGGCTTTTTCACCACTCACATTTTTCCGGCAGCCCTGCTTGCGAACCCGGCCGATGCGTTCCGCCTTTTCAACCTGACCGCAGCCGATGCTTCGGGTGCGGCGTCAGGTGTTGGCGGTGCCGCTTTGGCCATTCCGCTTTGGCAATCCTTGACCTCTATCCTGGTGTGGCCGCTGCTGTCGCTCGGGTTGGCGGCATGGGCCTTTCGAAAGGTTGAACCATGAGAACCGCCCTGATCGCGCTTGCCCTGACCATGTTGATGGCCTGCAAGGAAGATGTGGCACAAGACACCACCCCAGTGCCCCTGACCGAAGACTCCATCGGGCATTTTTGCCAGATGTCCCTGCTGGAACATGACGGCCCCAAAGGCCAGATCCACCTGGAAGGGTTACCGGGTACGCCGCTGTACTTCAGCCAGGTGCGCGATCTTGTGGCCTACCTGCGGATGCCCGAACAAAGCCACGTGATCCTGGCCGCCTGGGTCAATGACATGGGCGCACCGGGGGCCAGTTGGGACGCCCGCGCAAAAAACAGCTGGATTGCTGCCGAGGACGCCATGTTCGTCGTGGGGGGCCGTGCTGTCGGCGGCATGGGCGCGCCAGAGGTCGTTCCGTTCTTGGACCCGGACAAGGCTGCTGCGTTTGCCAACGCAAATGGCGGGCAGGTGCTGCGGCTTGCCGAAATCCCCGACAGCGCGGTTCTGACCCCCGTCGATCTGGTCCCAGCAAATCCGGACTCAGAGACAGCAGATACGGATTTCACTGAACGCCTGCGCGGTCTGTCGCGCACTTTGGGAGAATAGGCCAATGATCAACCGCCGCCGCTTTCTGGCCATCAGCGGCGCGGCACTTGCCGTTCCGGGCATGGGCCGCGCACAACCGATCTACACTTGGAAGGGCATGGCCCTTGGCGCACAGGCCACGCTGCGACTGGCGCACCCCGATGCAAAGGAAATCTGCGCCCGCGCCGCCGCCGAGATATCGCGGCTTGAGGATATCTTCAGCCTTTACCGCGCAGACAGCGCCCTGTCGCGCCTGAACCAAGCCTCCGCTTTGGCCGAGCCCCCGTTTGAATTGCTGGAATGTCTGTCACTGGCAAGCGTAGTTCACGCGGCAAGCGGTGGCCGTTTCGATCCCACCATTCAACCGCTTTGGGCCTGCCACGCCGAGGCGGCCACCAATGGCGTTCAGGCAAGACCACATTCCCTTGAACGCGCGCGCGCATTGATCGGCTGGTCCGATATCACGTTTGACACTGCGGCAATCACGATGCGACCAGGCATGGCGATCACGCTCAACGGGATTGCCCAAGGCTTTATCGCCGACCGGGTGGCCGCGATGCTTGGGGCCGAAGGCCTGACCGATATCCTGATCGACACCGGCGAACTGCGCGCGCTTGGCACGCAACCAGACGGCGCTGCGTGGCCGGTCAGTCTTGGGGCCGGGGGGCAAGTCCCGCTAGCCGCCCGCGCGCTGGCCACATCGGCCCCACTGGGGACCACCTTTGATGCTGCTGAAACGCTGGGCCACATCCTTGATCCGCGGACAGGCATGCCCGCCCACAGCAGATGGCGTGAAATCAGCATTTCTGCGGGTCAGGCAGCGCTTGCCGACGCCCTGTCCACAGCGGCGTGCCTCTACGACTCGATGTCAGAGATCGACGACTGTGTTGCGCAATTCCGGGATGCAAAGCTGGAGGCCGCGACGCCGGTCTGATCTGCAGCGGAGCCGACCGTCAGAGGGGCTGGCCGTTTCTTTGACCCGCCGCGCGCGGGGCTGGATTGTATCCGCGCAGGGTGAAGGTCCCGACCGTGGGTAGAAACTGGCGCATATCGAGGCACGAAAACGCCGCGACCGAATCCGCCCGACCTGAATTTGGCCCCCAGACTTGGCGGTGCCTGCGATCGACGGGGCCAAATCCGGCCCGTTCCGGCCAAGCAGCCATTCAGACCTTGTCAACAGCCACATCAGAACGTCGCGCGCAGGCGTGGTGACGGTTGCGACGCTGGCACCAGTATCGACGGCCTTCCGGACATGGCTGCCGTGCGGGGCAATGCCCCGACGCATTCCATCCAATGTTCAGAGCCTTGGCCAATAACGCGGACTTCGAATGCGCGATGATCGACGGCAGCATCGCCAAGGTTCCCCGACACGGAAAGGGCGCAAAAGGGGGCGAGAAAGCCAGGCCATCGCGCGCTCTCGCGGCGGCACGTGGCGACCAGGATCATGGCTTGGGCCGACGCGCTTGGTACCCTGATCGATGTTCGCCGGCGGCCCGGGCAGGCCGATGACCTGCGCGGCACGGCAACGCTGACCAAGCGGCTGACCAGCAGTTTCTCGTCGACCGGGCGTTCGATGCCTACAGGGTTCGCAAGGCGTTGGCAGCGGCCAGGATCGAAGCGGTCACCCCACCGAAATCCAACCACCGCTTCGCGGCAGACTTCGACGGTCACACCTGAAAATGGCGGCACCTGATCGAGAATTTCTTCGGAGAACTTACGCAATACAGAGGCATCGCCATGCGCTGCAGCAAGGACGACACAAGCTGCCGCGCGGTCATCGCCATCGCGGCGACAAGTCATTCGAGTGAGATGAACGTCAACAGGCCCCGGTCAAAGGGACCCCTGACCACGGGGCTGCCAAGGCCAGAAATGTTGTCAAAAGCTCATTGCACTGATGCCCGGGGCCACGATGGCAGCACCCATGGCATCGGGCGCGGCAGTTGTCACGCCATCAGCCAGCATGCTGGCACCGGCACCTTTGGCCGGCAGATGGATTGCACAAACCTGGACTTTCAGGCCGCTATTTTCCACCATCATGCGCATCAGGCCCTTCGGGCTGGTGTCACGTGGTGGTTGGCCTGCGTTGGCCGAAGCGGGCGTGCCTTTCGGGGCAATGTCACGCGCAAGACCGCACAACAGCAGCTCGGCCTCGAGACACGCAGCGGTGACGTTGAAGGCTAACACCTTGGCCATCCATTGGATTTAGGCTGGGGCGCGGGCAGGATAGTAACCAACTTGTTCACGTCCTGCGCCGAAGTGGCAGCGCCAAAGGCAAGGCCAAGGGCCAGCACAGAAGATACAAGGCTGCGCCCAGAAATCTTCATTCTCGGTTGGATCAAAGGCGGCGGTCAGACTGGACCGCAGCAGGGCCCCGTCAGGCCGCATCGGCCCCACCGGCATAGGCATGCGGTCAGCGCCGCTGGTTGGCAGCTTCCCCGAGGAGAAGCTTTTCATCCTCTTTCAGTTCAAGCCACATCGCGTTCATCACGGCAAAGATGGCGGCCAGCGGAAGGCCAAGAAGCCAGGCAAAATACCACATGATTTCATGCCTTTCAGTAAGAGTGCGAATTTTCGTCGGTGACATCAGCCTCGGTCACCTTGCCCCACAGGACCTTATAGACCCAAGCCGTGTACATCAGGATGATCGGCATGAAGATCGTCGTGGCCACCAGCATGATGAACAAGGTCAGGTGCGAAGATGAACTGTTCCACACCGTCAGCGAAGATCGTGGGTCGCTGGACGACGGCATGATGAACGGGAACATCGTCAGCCCGACCGAGGAAATAACCCCAATGATCGCCATCTTGGAAAACAGCAGGGTCGATACCTCGCGCCCGGCACGCAACCCCGCAAAGGTCAGCAAGCCCCCGACAACGCCCATCAGCGGGGCGACCACAATCCACGGCCGATCACTGTAGGCGGTCAGCCAGGTCGCGGTTCTTTCCACGCTGAAATGCAAGGGATTCGACGGTCCGTCGGTGACATAGTCGCCCACGATGCGAAAGCCTTCGATCCCGAAAGCCATCCAGACTCCCGCCAGAACATAGGTCCCTACGGCCACCAGTGCGGCGACGGACCCAATGACGCGGGCGCGACGCTGAACCACACCCTCGGCCTTAAGCGTCAGCCATGCAGCACCATGCATCACCAGCATTGACAGCGACACCGCCCCGGCCAGGATCGAGAACGGGTCCAA
>JAUSPL010000031.1 GCA_030656535.1 Gemmobacter sp. | reverse complement strand
GCTGTACAGGCGCGCGATGTAGCGGGCGGTTTCGGTGCCGGTATGGCGGTTGACGACCCCGCCCATGAACCCCAGCGGAAACGAGATCCGCGATGTGCGGGTGACTTTGCCCTCATCGGGTTTTTCAAGGCCGGCCATCATGTTGATGATTGTGGTCTTGCCGGTGCCGTTGGGCGCAAGGATTCCCATCGAGTTGCCAAGTTCAACCCGGAACGAGGCCCGGTCAAGGATAACCTTGCGGGTCTTGCCGGTCCAGAAGGACTTGCTGACGTTGTCGAACTCGATCATCTTTTGCGTCTGCTCCGGCGAGATGTTCACGCCATGTTCCGCCTTGATGACGGATTGTTGTAAAGATGGGGTTTAAACCGCCTTTAGGGCATCATTATGTCTGATGTACCGGGGGGCTGACAACCGGCAATGACGTGAACGGACGGGCGCATGAAGGACCTGCATGACATACTTGGGCGCTGCACCGTCTGCGCAAAGAAGTTTGCTGCGACGGCGACAGCACATGCGCCACGGCCGGTTCTCTGGTTTGGTCCGCAGGCCCGGGTCTTGATCGCAGGGCAAGCACCCGGCGCGCGGGTCCATGCGTCCGGGGTGCCGTTTACCGATCCGTCGGGAGATCGTTTGCGCGATTGGATGGGGGTCGATCGCGACACATTCTATGACCGGCGACAGATCGCGATTGTCCCGATGGCGTTTTGCTTTCCCGGGTATGATGCAAGCGGTGCTGACCTGCCGCCGCCGCCGATTTGCGCGGCGACCTAGCGCGCGCGGGTGTTGGACGGCTTGCCCGATCTGCGGCTGATCCTTGCGGTGGGCGGTGCTGCGCAGCGCTGGCATCTGGGCACCCGCAACGTCACCGCAACCGTGGCGGATTGGCGCGTCCATCTGGCGCGTGGCGTGTTTCCCTTGCCTCATCCATCGTGGCGCAATACCGGATGGCTGAAACGCAATCCGTGGTTTGCCCAGACTGCCTTGCCTGCCCTGAGGGCGACCCTGACCACCATCTTGTCCGTAAATCTGACCGAAAGCCTTGCCGATGACCGCGCTTGATACTGCCTTTGCAACCATGCTGGCCGCCCCTGACGATGATGCGGCGCGGTTACGCTATTATGAACGTCTGTCGGACGGCGAGCTGTTCTTGCTTTTGCAAGACGAGGCCGAAGGGGCCAACATGACGCCACGTCTTTTCCCGCTGGAGGACGGCCCCGTGGTCCTTGCCTTTGATCTGGAGGAACGGTTGGGCAGCTTTACCGGCGTGCCTTCGCCCTATGCCGCATTGCCGGGGCGGGTGATCGCGGCGCAGTTGGCCGGGCAGGGGATCGGGCTGGGTGTCAACCTTGGCACCGAAAGCGCGTGGATCGTGACCCCGGAGGCCATCGACTGGCTGGCGGAAACCCTGACCCATGGACCCGAAGAGGCGCAGGCCGTTCCGCAGTCCTTTCACGCGCCGGGCGGGTTGCCGCAGGCGCTGCTGACGGCCCTGGATGCAAAGCTGGGTCGGACCGGGGGCCTTGCATCCGGGGCGGTCCTGGCGGGCGTCGTGTATGACGACGGTCGGCGTGGTCACATGCTGGCGTATCTTGACGCCGCTCCGGGGGCTGAAACGGCGCTGGCACGGGCCGCGTCCGAGGCGCTGACCTTTTCCGGCGTCGAGGCGGGTCAGATGGATGTGGCCTTCCTGTCTGCAACCGAGCCCGCCGCCCTGGCCATGCTGCGCGCTGGCCTGCGATTTGATCTGCCGCCCCCGCCGCGGGCCGTGCCTGCCGCCCCGAAGGCCCCGGGCATGGACCCCGACCGTCCGCCCCGGCTGCGTTGATCAGGACGGTGTCGGTCGGCGGGGTCTGGCGGCAAATCTGTCAGCCAATGCGGTTCGCCCAAAGGCGGATGGCCGGAAAAGGACCAATCTGGCAGGGCGCAATGGTGTCAAAATGTGGGGTAACTGGATACCCATACTGTAAGTATTTGTTTTTAAACAGTTAATATTAATTGACGGCACTTGACGACGTCGCCGCAATAAGGGATACACCCCCATCCGAGATTCCGGGCCGCACCTTGCGTCCCCGACACATCACAGGTCAGACATGAAAACCTTCACCGCTACCCCGGCGGACATCGAGAAGAAGTGGATCCTGATCGACGCCGAAGGCGTCGTTCTGGGCCGCCTCGCGTCGATCGTCGCCAGCTTGCTGCGCGGCAAGCACAAGCCGACCTTCACCCCCCACATGGATATGGGTGACAACGTTATCGTCATCAACGCCGACAAGATCCAGATGACGGGCAACAAGCGCGAAGACAAACGCTATTACTGGCACACCGGCTATCCGGGCGGGATCAAGTTCCGCACCGCGCGTCAGGTGCTGGAAGGCGCACACCCCGAGCGTGTGGTGAGCAAAGCCGTTGAGCGTATGATCACCCGCAACAGCCTGGGCCGTCAGCAGATGACCCACCTGCGCGTCTATGCGGGCGCCGAGCATCCCCACGAGGCGCAGCTGCCTCTCGTGATGGATCTCAAGGCGCTGAACCCGAAAAACACCCGGAGCGCGTGATCATGTC
>JAUSPL010000028.1 GCA_030656535.1 Gemmobacter sp. | reverse complement strand
GGCGAGGTGCTGCGCCGGGTTTCCAACATCCGGGATGTCACGCTGAAGGAAGGCCGCAGCGGTGCTTTGTGTTTTGTGACCGTCGATCATGCGATCTACAGCGGCGCGCGCCCGGTGATCCGCGAAAGACAGGATATTGTCTATCGCGCGGCGGAACTGCCCGGCACAGCCAAGCCCCCGGCCCCCGCCCCCACCCCGATGGGCGCCTTTCACCGCAGCGTCACCCCGTCGGCGCCCTTGCTGTTTCGCTATTCCGCGCTGACGTTCAACGGGCACCGCATCCACTATGATCTGGCCTATGCGCGGGACGTCGAGGGCTATCCCGGTCTGGTGGTCCACGGGCCGATGCAGGCCGCGATGCTGGTGCTGTATGCCCAGGACCTGCGCGGCAAGCGTCCGGCCCGGTTCAGCTTTCGCAGCCTGTCGCCGGTGTTCGACACCGATGATTTCACGCTGAACGCCGACGAGGATGCAGGCGCGCTGCGGCTTTGGGTGCGGCGTGCGGATGGCGCTGTGGCGATGGAGGCGCGGGCGGAATGGTAGAGATCGGCGCGATACGCTGCCCGCTGTTTGTGCCCGCCAACCGCCCCGAGCGGTTTGAAAAAGCGGCTCTGTCCGGCGCGGATGCGGTGATCCTTGACCTTGAAGACGCGGTCGCCGCCGCCGACAAACCCCGCGCGCGCGCGGCCCTGCGCTGTGATTTCACCAGCCTGCCGGTGATCGTGCGCATCAATGCGATCGGGACGGCGTGGCATCCGGATGATCTGGCGGCGGTGGCGGGGTTGCCGCTGGCGGCTGTCATGTTGCCAAAGGCCGAAGACCCCGCCGCCTGCACCGCCGTTGCCCGCGTCACGGGCAAGCCGGTGATCGCGCTGATCGAATCGGCGCTGGGGTTGGCGCAGGCGCGCGCCATTGCGGCGGCCCCGGGTGTGGTGCGGCTTGCCTTTGGCAGTATCGATTTCTGTGCCGATCTGGGTTGCGCGCACGACCGCGACATCCTGATGCCGGTCCGGTTGGAACTGGTGCTGGCCGCGCGGCTTGCGCGCATCGCCGCCCCGATTGACGGGGTGACGGTGGCGCTGGACGACCCTGCCATCAGCCAGGCCGACGCCGCCCATGCCCGTGCCTTGGGGATGACGGGCAAGCTGTGCATCCACCCGCGCCAGATCGCGGCAATCCGGGCGGCGCTTGCCCCATCGCCGGGCGAGGCCGATTGGGCGCGTCGGGTGCTGGCTTTGGGCGACGGCGCGGTGACGCTGGACGGCGAGATGGTGGACGAACCCGTCCGGGTCCGCGCGCGTGCGATCCTGACCGCAAGCGGGTGAACGCGCGCGGGCAGGGGAACGGACGATCAGACACGACGCCATGCGTGAGCGGTTGATCCCGGCGCGCGGGCAGGGGCGCACGGCGGATCGTCCCTAACCGCCGTACAGAGACGTTTTTGGGGACTGTTTCAGCCCGCTTGCGGGTCTATTCGCTGACCGCGTCGCCCCAGGGGGTCATGATTTCCGTCGCGCCGCAGTTGCGGCCGTTCTCGCGCATGACGCCCGCAGGCACGGCAAAGGCATAGGGGTGAACCGTCCGTTTCGCGCGGGTCACGGTGCCAACGGCGGCCAGCGCGTCCACCACCTCTTGCGGCAGCGTTTCGTCCACGACGATGGTGCCGCTGCCCGAGGCGTCAATGCGCGGGGCGTGAAAGGCGGTTTCCAGATCCATGCCGAAATCGGCGATAAAGCTGGTCAGGTTCGCGATGGCCGGCAGGATCTTGCGCCCGCCCGAGGCCCCGATGGCAAAGCTGCGCGCCCCGACCTGTCCCACCACGGGGCAGATGTTCATCAAGCAGCGCTTGCCCGGTGCCAGCGAGTTCGGCTTGCCCGGTTCGGGGTCGAACCACATGATCCCGTTGTTCAGCAGCATCCCCGTTTGTGGCGACAGGGTGTGGCTGCCAAAGATCGACAGCAGGGTTTGCGTGACGTTCAGCATGTTGCCATGCCGATCGACGATGGAAAAGGTGGTGGTGCAGGCGGGGGCCTCCGGGCTTTCGCCGGTATCGCCGGAATTGGTCAGCCGGTTGCGGTAGGCCGCCCCAAGCGCGTCTGCCAGCGCGGCAAAGCTTGGCCCGTTGGGGGCGGCGCCGGGTGTAAAGGCCTGTTCCATCTGCGCCAGCGTCGCCACCAGTTCGGCTCCCGCCGACAGGCCGGACGGCGCGTGGATCACCGCATCGCGGTAGGACACCGTGCGCGGTTTGGCCGCCGTGGCGCGGTAGGCCGCCAGATCCGCGACCGACAGGCTGCCGCCCTTGGCCTGCACGTCTTCGGCAATCATGCGCGCGATCTGGCCTTCATAGAAATCGCGCGGGCCTGCCTCGGCCAACCGCCGCAGGGTCTTGGCGTGGGTTTTCTGGTCCAGCCGCGATTCGGTCAGCGCGGTCCAGCCGGAGATGTTGGGCCACTGGCCGTCGATCAAGAACAGGTCGGCGGCGTCCGCGTCCTGCGCCAGTTGCCGCGTCGCCGAGGCGATGATCAGCGACGCGTACCAGTCAATCAGCATCCCCTGTTCGGCCAGCTGGATCGCGGGCGCAAGCAGGTCGGCCCAGTCCATCGTGCCGTACATCCGATGTGCCAGTTCCATCCCGGCCACCACGCCGGGCACGGCCACCGCGGTCGCGCCATAGATGTTGCGGTCGCCTTCGACCCGCATCCAGGGAAACAGGTCCCCCGCTTTGCGGTCGGGTTGCAGGGGGTAATCGTCCAGCCGCAGCCCTTGGGGCGCGCGCATCCCGAATTCGATGGTTTCGGCCCGCGATTCGCCCGCGCGCCACAGGGTCATCATGCCGCCGCCCATCGGACCGGACATCCAGGGTTCCACCACGCCAAGCGCAAAGGATGTCGCCACGGCGGCATCCATCGCGTCGCCCCCCGCGGCCAGGATTGCCGCGCCGACCTCGGCCGCCTTGCGGTGCTGCGAGGCGACGACGCCGCCCTCGGTCCAGATCACGTCCTTGCGGGTCGTCTGCGTCTTGGAAAAGTTGCTCATGGTTGGGGCCTTCGTATTAGGTTTGCGATACGGGGGTTCAATGGGCGCGCCGCCTTGCGCCCAGCAGCAGGGCCACCCCTGCAAGGGCAGGGGCAAGACCGGCCAGCACAAGCCCGGTGGCATAGCCGCCGGTCAGATGGACCACGCCCTGCATCAGCAGCGGGCACAGCACATAGCCGCTGAACAGGATGAAGGTGCCCGCCGAGGTTGCCTCGCCCACCCGGCCCTCGGGGGCGATTTCGGCCAGGCCGGTCAAGAACACCCCATTCCAGGAAATCACCGTTAGCCCCGCCAGCGCCGCCAGCACGGCGACCCACAGGGTGGACGAACCGGGGCCGATGGTGGCCAAAAGCGCCATCGTGCCGCCCGACACAAAGCACAGCCATGTCAGCGCGCGCACCGGATCGCCCAATCGGTCGGACACCCAGCCCATCAGGACGCGGCCCCCGATCCCAAGCCCCTGCAACAGCGCAAAGGCTGCCCCCGCCGCCGTGACCGACCATCCGGCGTGATCTGACAAGAACACAGGGAAAAACCCCATGAGCACGCCCTGGCTGATGCCAAGGCTGAACCCCGCTGCCGTGATCAGGCGCAGCTGCGGTGAGTGCGTCACCAGCGCCAGCAGCCGGACAGGGGCCAGCAGCATGTGGACCACGTTGAACCGGATCCGCGACGGGGGCGCATCGTCCACCGCCCCTTTCCACAGGCCAAGCGTCGCCGCCGCCACCAGCGCCAGCGCAGCCGCAGCCCCCAGGGCCGCCGCCACCCCGCCATACCAGGCCGCGATCGCCGGCAACAGCAGCCCGGCCGCCGCGCCCCCCAAGGGCACACCCGCCTGCTTGATGGAAAAGATCGTGGCGCGGCGGTGTCTTGGCGTGACCCGCATCAAAAGGTCGGACCCGGCAGGTGCCGTGGGGCCATAGCCAAGGCCGATGACAAAGGCCGCAAGCAACATGCCCTCCCAGTGCCCTGCGATGCAAAACAGCATCGCAACGGCGCTGGTCGCACAGCCGATCTGAAGCTGGCGGATCGAGGTCAGCCGGATCAGCAGCGCCGGCCCCCAAAGGTAAAAGATCATCGACCCAAGGCTGGTGGCCGACGACAATTGCCCCACCGCCTCGGGCGGCATCCCGGTGGCAGAGGTCAGCGGCATCCCGAACAACGGCAGGCTGCGGCTCATCAGGGCCAGCACGGCCTGCACCAGCGTCACGGTGATGACCAGCGGCACCCAGGACGGTGCAGGCGTGGCGGTGGGGGCGGTCATGGCGTCGGCGTCAGCCGGGCCACGGGGCAGGGCGCGCGGGGGATGGTTGGCCTTTGTGTCAGATGATCCATTGCAGGCCGTCGATCTTCAGATCCTGCCCGGTCATGAAACAAGGGTCCGACAGGCACAGGAACGCCACCACCTGGGCCACGTCGGCGGGGGTGCCGGTGCGCCCCAGCGTGATGCCGCGCACCAGGTCTTCCTTGCGCGCGCGGATCATGTCGTTCGAGCGCTCGGTCTCGATGATGCCGGGGCAGACGGCATTGACCAGAATATGCGGCGCAAGTTCCTTGGCCAGCGCCCGTGTCATCCCCAAAAGCCCGGCCTTTGCCGTGGTGTAGGAAAACCGCGACACCGCACTGGTCACACCGCCGGTATAGGCGTTCAGCGAGGACATCATGACGATGCGCCCGCGTCCGGCCCGCAACATTCCGGGGGCGGCGGCGTGGGTCCAGTTGAACGCGCCCTTCAAGTTGATGGCGATGGTACGGTCAAACGAGTCTTCGGTGATTTCGGTGATGCCGGCGGTGTTCGATTTGCCCGCGTTGTTCACAAGGATGTCGACCGGGCCGGTTGCTGCCTCGATCTCGGCCAGGATGTCGTGGGCGCGGGCAAAATCGGCAACGTCGGCCAGAAAGGTGCGGCAGGTCTGGCCCAACAGCTCGAATTCGGCCTTGGTGTTGGCCAGATCTTCGGGGATCAGATCGACCAGCACGATGTCGCAGCCCTGCTTGGCTAGTTCCAGCGCGCAGCCGCGTCCGATGCCGCGGCCACCGCCGGTGATGATGGCTGTCTTGGTCATGAAATCTGTTCTTTCTTTGCAACGGGAACCGGGGGGAAGACCTCGCCGGCAAAATGGCACGCAACGCGGCTGTCGCCAATAGCCCGGTCCTCGGGGTCGGTTTCGCGGCAGATGGGTTTGACATGCGGGCAGCGGCCCTGAAACCGGCACCCGACCGGCAGGTTGGCGGCATTGGCCGGTTCACCCTTCAGCCAGAAGTTTTCGGTCACGCGCGGGCCGTTGATCCGCGGGATCGCGGCCAGCAGCGACTGGGTATAGGGGTGCTTGGGGTTTTCCATCAGCTCTTCGACCGGGCCGATTTCCACGATGCGGCCCAGATACATCACCGCGACGCGGTGGCACATCAGCCGCACCACCGACAGGTCATGCGAGATGAAGATATAGGTCAGATCAAAGGTTTCGCGCAGATCGCGAAACAGCCGCAGCACCGTGGCCTGCACCGACACATCCAGACCGGCGGTCGGTTCGTCCAGAATCACGACTTCGGGGTTCAGCATCAAGATCCGCGCAAGCCCCACGCGCCGCTGCTGCCCGCCCGAGATTTCATGCGGGAACAGGTCGGTGTGACCGGCGGGCAACCCCACGGAGGTCAGGATTTCGCGAACCTTGGCCAGCCGTTCCTTGCGCGGCAGATCGGTGTGGATGATCAGCGGTTCTTCCAGCGACCGGCCAATCTTCCAGCGCGGATCAAGCGAGGCACCGGGGTCTTGATAGGCGTATTGCAGGCGGCGACGCAGGGCGCGGGCCTCGCGCGGGGTGCGGCCTGCGATTTCCGTGCCTTCGAACAGGATCGAGCCGCTGGTGGGGGCCTGAATTCCCATCAGCGTCTTGCCAAGCGTTGATTTTCCGCAGCCGGATTCACCGACAAGACCCAGGATCTCGCCATCGGCCAAGGTAAAGCTGACACCGTCCAGGGCCTTGATCTGGCCAAGGCTGCGCCCGAACGGGCCGCGGATGGGAAAGCGGACCGACAGGTCCGTGACGTTCAGGATCGGGGCGTCCGTCATGCCAGGGACTCCTTCTCGGCGGGGGCGGGGGCCGTGGTGGGTGTCGTGGTCGGGTGCAGCGGGTGAAAACAGCGCACCACATGGTTGGGACCGGCGATGGCCGAGGGCGGGCGCGTCTTGCAGGCCTCGGTCATGTGGTCGCAGCGGGTCTGAAAACGGCAGCCGGGCGGCGGGGCATAGAAACTGGGCAATTCGCCCGGAATCCCGGTCATGCCGCCGCCGCCATCGGGCAACGACTCCAGCAGCTTGGCGGTATAGGGATGCGTGGGGCGGTTGAAGAATTCCCCCACCGGCGCGGTTTCCACGTCCTGCCCGGCATACATCACGGTGATCCGGTCGCAGATTTCATAGGCCGACCCAAGGTCATGCGTCGTCAGCATCACGGCAACCCCCCGGTCGGTGGCAAGGTTGCGCAACAGCCCCAGGATCTGCGCCTGAATCGTGACGTCCAGCGCCGTCGTGGGTTCATCCGCGATGATCAGGTCGGGTTCGGGCAACAGGGCCATCGCGATCATCAGCCGCTGGCGCTGACCGCCCGACACCTCGTGCGGATATTTCTTCAGCAGCTGTCCGGGGCTGGGAAGCTGAACCAGATTCAGCATCTCCATGACCTTTTCGCGGTCGATCTTGCGCCTTGCGCGGGGGTAGGGGGCGATGATGGGTGGCACCCATGACGCGCCAGGGGTGCGGCGCGGGGATTTCCACTTCATCAGCTCTTCGATCTGCTGGCCGATGGTGAACACCGGGTTCAGCGAGGTGAACGGATCTTGCGGGATAAAGGTCACGCGACGGCCGCGCACCGATTCCTGTTCGGCGGCGTTGGTATCGGCCAGCATGTCGATACCGTCAAAGTTGATGGTGCCGCCCCGAACCTGCAGCGCCGTGCGCGGCAGCACCCCAAGAATGGCACTGGCCAGCGTGGTCTTGCCACAGCCGGATTCCCCGACAAGGCCCATGATCTCGCCCCGGCGCATGGTCATGTTCGCGCCGTCCAGGATATGGGCAAAGCCGCCATCCCCGCGAAAGCCCAAGGACAGGTTCTGGACGGAAAGTAGCACGTCGTTCATCGGCTGCCCCTTCTCAGTTTCGGGTCAAGAATGTCGCGCAGCCCGTCGCCCAGCAGGTTGAAGCCCATGACGACCAGAAAGATCGCAAGCCCCGGTGCGGCGGCGTACCACCAGGCTTCGGGCAGGAACTCGCGCGCCTCGGAAATGGTGCGCCCCCATTCGGGCGTCGGCGCGGGGGCGCCAAGCCCCAGAAACCCAAGCGCGGCGGCGGTCAAGATCGTGGCCCCCATCCCGATCGAGGTCCGCACGATGATGGCCGAGGCGGTGTTGGGCAGGATGTGCAGCACCATCACCCGCAGATCCGACGCGCCAAGCGCCTGGGCCGCCTCGACAAAGGTCTGTTTCTTCAGCGCGTTGGTTTCAGCATAGACCAGCCGGGCCCAGAACGGCCAATAGGTGATCGACAGGGCCAGGATGACGTTTTCAACCGACGGCCCAAGGGTCTGCGCAATGGCAATGGCAAGCACGATCTGCGGCACGGCCAGAAACACATCCGAGGTGCGCATCAACGCGCCGCCGGTAAAGCCGCCGTAATACCCGGCCAGCAAT
>JAUSPL010000010.1 GCA_030656535.1 Gemmobacter sp. | reverse complement strand
GACCTCGAACGGCAAAAACGGGATGGTGCCGCCTGCGCCGGTGATCGAAAACTCGCCCCGTATCGCGTTCAGGTCCAGGATTGGCGGATAGGGCGACCCGGCGGGTTGCACAAATGCATAGCCAAAGCGTGACACCAGCGCGTCCTGGGTCGGGCCGTCCGCCCAGATCTGCAGGCGACTGCGCATGTTGTAAACGATCTGGCGCAGATCATCGATGCCGTGCACGTGGTCTGCGTGGGAATGGGTGTAGACCACCGCATCCAGTTCGCCCACGCCAGCATCCAACAACTGCTCGCGCATGTCGGGCGAGGTGTCGATCAGCACACGCGTGATCCCGTGTGCGCCGACCCGTTCGACCAGCATCGAACACCGGCGGCGACGGTTCTTTGGGTTGTCCGGGTTGCATTCGCCCCAGTGGTTGCCAAGACGCGGCACCCCCCCCGATGATCCGCAGCCCAGAATGGTAAAGCGCATCAGATCCATCATGCGGCCTTTGCGGTCCGGGCGGCCTTGGAAAACAGGCGGTCGAAATTGGCACTGGTCTGGCGGGCGAATTCGGTTTCGCTCAGCCCGAACACCTCGGCACCCTTGCGGGCGGTGAAGGCGGTATAGGCTGGTTCATTGCGCCGGCCCCGGTAGGGCGGCGGCGCCAGATAGGGCGCGTCGGTTTCCAGCAAGATGCGGTCCACCGGGGCGGCGGCAAAGATCGCGCGCAGATCGTGGCTTTTGGGAAAGGCCGTGATGCCAGACATCGACAGATAAAACCCCAGGTCCAGCGCCGCCTGCGCCAGATCCTGACCCGACGAAAAGCAGTGCATCACACAGGTGTACGCGCCGGCATGGAACTCATCCGTCAGGATGCGGGCCATGTCGGCGTCCGCGTCGCGCGCGTGAATGATCAGCGGCAGGCCGGTTTGCCGCGCCGCCTCGATATGCACCCGAAGGCTGACCTGCTGTATGTCCTTGCTTTCGGCGGTATAGTGGTAATCCAGCCCGGTTTCGCCAATCCCGACGAATTTCGGGTGCTTTGCCAGCGCGACCAATTCCTCGACCGTCGCCAGCGGCTCTTCGGCGGCGCTCATCGGATGGGTGCCTGCGGCGTAAAACACGCCGGCATGGGCCTCGGCGATGGCGCGCACGCGGGGTTCATGGCGCAGACGGGTGCAGATCGTCACCATTCGCGTCACCCCGGCCGCGCGGGCGCGGTCCAGGATGTCGGGCAGTTCGCCTTCGAAATCCGGAAAATCCAGATGACAATGGCTGTCAACGATCTCGGGGGGATGGGATTGCATGTCGGGACTACCTCTGGGCGAGCATCCCCGCCGTCGCGTCGATCTTCAGCACCATATCCAGCAGAAGCGCGGCAGGGTCAAGGTTGACCGCCCGTCCACGCCGCGCCCTCAAGCCCAGGGTCTGGGCAAGATCGGCCCAGTGGCGGGCCGCGATGCCGTCCGGTGCCAGACGCCGCAGCAGGTCGGTTTCCCCCCGACAGGCCTCGGGCGGGGGGGTGCGGGTGGCGCCGAACCGCGCCAGCCGGGCCAAAAACAGGTCCATCAGCCGCAACGTCAGGTCAAACCGCGCCTCGGCCCCGCGCGCGCCCGCAGCATCAGCAAGCGCCAGTGCGCGGCCGCGGTCCAGACGGGGCATGGTCGCGAATGTCTCGATCAATTGGCCATACACCCTGAGGCCGTCCAGCCCCGCAATCCGGATCGCCTCGCCAACCGAGCCGCCTGCCAGTTCGGCCATGGCCGTCGGATCGCCCGCGTCCACCCCTGCCAGTGTCAGCGCATGGGCCATGTCCGGGGCCGATAACGGCCCCAGACGCAGCGTACGACACCGCGACCGAATGGTGGGCAACAGCGCGGCGGGTTGATGCGCGATCATCAGCATGGTGACGCCAGCGGGGGGTTCTTCCAGCAATTTCAACAGGGCGTTCGCGGCCGAGGTGTTCAGATCATCGGCGCTGTCGATGATTGCCACCCGCCGCCCGCCATCCGCCGAGGACAGCGAAAAGAACGATTTCATCCGCCGGACCTCGTTGACGGTGATGTCCTGTTTCAGGCGCAGGGTCTTTTCGTCATGCGGGCGACGCAGCAAGAACAGCCTGCCCTCGGACTGGGCGGCAAGCCGCCGGGCCACCGGGTGGCTGTCGGGGATGTCCAGGCTGTGCGGGGCGGGGGCCGCGAACATGCCGCCATCGTGATCGGGCGTGGCCAGCAAAAAGCGCGCGATCTTCCACGCCAAGGTCGCTTTGCCGACGCCGCGTGGCCCGGTGATCAGCCAGCCGTGATGCAGCCGACCGCCATTGAAGGCATCCAGAAACTCGGTCTCGGCAGCCTTTTGTCCGATCAGCACATGCGTATCGCGCGGATGCGGGGCACCTTCGACGCGATCTGGTTCGGGCGGGGTATCGGTCATGGGGCCTTGCCTTTGACGGTATGGGCCCTGCCTACGCGATGGGGGTGCCTTGGGCAACCGCCGGATGCCGGACGGGGTTGCGACTTATCGGCCCAAAGACCAGATGCTGTCTGACCGGGGGTGAAGCAGGGGGTGGCGCCAGCGCAGCTATTGCCTTGGCCTTGGCTGGGCTTGGTGCCAGCGCAGATCCTGGGCGCGCGGGTCCGGGGGCGGGTAACCGGGCCCGCAGGCCATCTGTCAGATCAGGGCTGCGATTTCGGCGGCGACGGCTTGCGCGGTGCGCGCACCGTCCACCAGCCGGAACCGATCTGGGTTGGCCTTGGCAAGCGCCAGAAACCCGGTTCGCATCGATGTCTGCATGGCCAGACCCATGTCCTCGAATCGCAGTTCTGTTCCGGCGCGGGACCGTGCGCGTGAAAGGCCAAGTGCAGGGTCAATGTCGATCAAGAAGGTCCGGTCCGGTTCAATCCCGATCATCAGCCGGTGCAAGTCATCGACCATCCCGCGCAGATCGCCCCGCGTGATGCCCTGATAGACCCGCGTCGAATCGGCAAACCGGTCGGTTATGACCACCGCGCCCCGTGCCAGTGCCGGGCGGATCGTTTTTTCCAGATGGTCGCGGCGCGCTGCGGTGAACAAAAGGATCTCGGTTTCGGCTGACCACCGGTCGGTGGACCCTTCCAGCACAAGACGGCGGATATCCTCGGCGCCGGGGCTGCCGCCGGGTTCGCGCGTCAGAACGACGTCCCGCCCGCGCGCCTGCAGATTGTCAGCCAGCAAACGGGCCTGGGTGGACTTTCCGGACCCGTCGATGCCTTCGAAACTTACGAACAGGCCAGGTTTCATGTCAGAACGCCAGAAGTGACGCGCCTCGGCGGGCAAGAACCGCCGCCGCAGTCCGCAGCCGGGTCAACATGCCTGCGGGGGCGACGTCTGCGTCAGCCAGAAGGGGAATGCGATGTTCAGGCATGTCAGGAACGGTCACCACAAGTTCGCCGATCTGCTGACCTTTGGTCAGCGGTGCCTGAAGCGGGGTGCGAAACAGCGCCTGTGCGATCACCTGATCCTGACTTGCGGTGGGGACCAGAATGCGCAGTTCGGACGCCGTGACCATTCCAACAGTCGCATTGTCGCCCAGCCAGACATCTGCCTGCGCCACAAGGGTGTCAGAGGATACGATGGTGCGCTGCACGAACTGGCGGAAGGCCCAGTTGACGATGCTGGCGCTTTCTTCGGCACGGGCCTGTTCGGTTTCGAGGCCGGTAATCGTAAAGATCACCCGCCTGTCGCCTTGGACCGCTGACCCGACAAGCCCATAGCCCGCCTCGGATGTATGACCTGTTTTCAGGCCATCTGCGCCGATGTTCTGGCGCAGCAGGGGGTTGCGGTTGTTCTTGTTCGCGGGCGAACGATCCTTGTAGTCGAACTCGCGCTCATTGAAATAGGGGTAGAGGTCCGGGAAATCCGTAATCAGGTGCTCCGTCAGAATCCCCAGGTCGCGCATGGACATCCGGTGGTCTGGGTGCGGCCAGCCAGATGCATTGGCCAGCCGCGTGTTGGTCATGCCCAGCGTGGCCGCGCGTTCCGTCATGAGGCGGGAAAAGGCTTCCTCGGTCCCGGCCAGACCTTCGGCGACGACGACACAGGCATCGTTGCCAGAGTTGACGATGATCCCCCGGATCAGGTCGCGCACCGTCGGGGTGTCGCGTTCGTCCAGAAACATCGTGGACCCCTGCATGGCCTTGGCCCGCGCCGATACGCTGAACTGGGTATCCATCGAAACTGTGCCGTCCTGCAGCGCCTCGAACAGCATGAACAGGGTCATCAGTTTCGACATCGACGCGGGCGGCAAGGCCACGTCGGAATCCTTGTCCATCAAGACAGTCTGGGTCGTCAGGTCATAGACCCAGGCCGCGCGGGCGCGGGTCTCAAAGGCGTGGGCGGGCAGGGCGGCCAGAATGGCCAGCGCCCCCGCAAATGCGGTCATGCGGTGGGACATGGCGTCCTCCTTTGGTTGGCGTCAGCGTGACACGTAATAGGCATCGGCATAGCCAAGACCCTTGACCTTGGCGAGCAAGGCGTCGCGGTCGGCAGCATCCTTGGCCGGGCCGGCCAGAACCCGCCAGAAGGTCTTGCCCTGACTGGTTTCCTTTTTGATTGCGGCGCCGGCACCAGCTTTACGCAGTTGATCAGCGGCCTTGTTGGCATTGGCCTCGACGCTGAAAATCCCGAGTTGCAACAGGTTTCTGCCGCCGGTCGCGGCTGGTGTGGGGGCCGCCGGTTTCGGTGGGGATTTCGGCGCAGGCTTGGCCGCCGGTCTTGTCGCCGCTGTCGGAGCCGCATCGGTCGTTGGCCGTGCCGCGTCGGTATTGTCAAGCACGGGATTGGCGGCACCTGCAACCGGATCAAGAGTTTCGGTCGAAATGGTTTCAGCGGTGTCCAGGATCGGGTTGATCGGACCTGCCACAACCTCAGGGGCTTCTTCGCGGCGCAGGGCGGTTACGGTGATCTGGGTCGGTTGCCCGGCCAGCATGTCAAGCGCTGCCGCCGTGTCAGACGACACTTGCAGTTTTGGCCCCGGATTTTCGCGTTCACGACGGAACAGCGCACCGATCACGAATTTCCCGTTGGCGGGGTTGCGGATGATCACACGTTCGGGGTCGGTCACGCCGGGATAGGCGACCCAGACCCCGCCAAGCGATGGGCGGCCATCCCAAAGACCGGGCTCTGCCGCCGAAAACACCTCGGGTGCCTCGGTGTCGCGTTCGACGATGCGGGTGCTGGTTGGCGCCAAAGCCGAAGTGGTTTCGGTGTCGTCGCCATCAGTTCCCTTGCCGAATGGCATCCCGCCTTCGCATCCCGCCAGCGTAAACGTTGCTGTCGTGATCAACATCAAAGCGATCGCCTTGTGCCTGCCCATTCCTGCCCCCTTGGCATGCGCTTTCTTGCGCTTGTCCGTCTGTTCCGTCATCGTCCATTGTCAGGGCCGGACCTGCTCGACCGACCTGTGCCCGTGGCACGGGGTTTCCCGCGTTCGGATCTGTTCGGGCCATATCATAACGGTGGAACCCACGCTAGGAAAGGGTTTGGGCAGCTTTGGGCCGAAATCGACCTTCACCATCCAGCGAGCGCCCGACCCGGTTGCGGCGCGGCGCGGCAAGGTTCATTATGGCACAAGTATAGTCAGGAGACAGCAATGCGCAGGGCAATCACTGGAGTGGCGATGCTGGCAATCGTGGTCGTCGCGGGTTGCACGCCCGAGGGTGGACCGGGTGCAAGCAGTTTTCCGGGGGGGTCTGGGTCGATGTCCGCCCGGATATCGGGCAAGGCGCTGTACGGCGATTTTTGCGCAGCCTGTCATGGTGACAGCGGCAAAGGAGATGGACCGGCTGCGGCGGGACTGTCGCCCAAACCTGCAGACCTGACGACGCTTGCGCAGCGCAACAAGGGCGTGTTCCCGATCGTTTCTGTGATGGGCAAGGTTTACGGCTATTCGCACGGTAAGGGCGGTGGCGGCGGGCCGATGCCCGAATTCGGACCACTGCTGGAAGGTTCGACCGTGCTGGTGGAAACGGCGCCCGGGATCATGACCCCGACACCGGAAAAACTGGTGGCCTTGGCGGAATATGTGGCGTCCCTGGGCGCGAAGGCGGCGCCCTGACGGGGGGCTGTCGTCCTTCGCATCGCCGGGGGCGACAGACGCCCGTGTGTGAAGCGACTGCAGCACAGGTGCGCAGCAATCTGTCGCAGGGCAATCCCAGCGCGGCGACGGATTGATCGGTCAGTGCGCCGTTACGTCGTGTTCATAAAGCCAGTCGAACCGCGACACCAACATCCCCGGGGCGAGCCGCCCGATCGCACGCAACCCCAGATGGGCGATGTCCCGCACCGGACCGCGCAAGTGATAGGCGCGCGCATTGCCGTTGGCGGCAGCCACGATCCGGGCTGTCCGGTGTGCGCGGGCTGCCTGATAGGCGGCAAATCCGGACGCCAGACTGTCGTGTCCGGTCAGGCTGTCGGCCAGCACCCAGGCATCTTCCAGCGCCATATTCGCGCCCTGAGCCAGAAAAGGCAGCGTCGGATGGGCGGCATCGCCCAGGATCGCGGCCCCCCGGTTGGCGGCGTGCGGCGCGGTCCAGACCCAACGCGGCGCCACTTCATGGCGAAACAGCCCCCACAGCCAGCAGTCCTGGACTTGACCCAGCCACTCCTGCACCCGCGGACCAAAGCTGTCGAACGCCAGTCGCATTTCCATTGCGTCGTCGCGCAGGGACCAGCTTTCCTCGACCCAGGTCTTGCGTTCCTCAACAGCCACAATGTTGCGCTGGGTTCCGCCGCGCAAGGGATAGCTGACCAGGTGACGACCGTCGCCCATATGCACCTCGACCACCGCGGGTGCGCCTGGGTCGCAGGGAATCACCGCGCGCCACGCCACCTGATTGGTAAAGAACGGGGCCGATGCGCCGTT
>JAUSPL010000006.1 GCA_030656535.1 Gemmobacter sp. | reverse complement strand
CACCGTTGGGTCAAGGGGCAAGGCCTTATGTTCTGGGTAGCTTCGGAAACACGCACGCAAACAATGCGCTAACACCAGCGCCCTGCCCTGACAACAATACTACAACAGGGCCGCGCGATCGTGAAGAATGTCACTGGCCTTGCGCCATTGGCAGGCCGGATGGTTCGCCGTAACCGCCAGCAGCCTCGCCAAAAAGTCCCAAGCTTGCGCATCATGGACCAAATGATGGGTCAATAGCCCGATATCGGGAATCCCGGCAGCAAGCGCCTGTTGCAGGTCGGCCACCAGCGCCGCATCTGTCCGCCCCCCCCGCGTTCCGCGCCAATCAATAAGGTCAACATGGGTGTTCAGCATGACCAGCGGTCCGGGTTTCTCGGGACCAAAGACAGAAAGGCCGCGGTACCCGATACCGGCCAAGCCTTGCACCACCTCGGGATCTATCCGGTTCCAAGGCGGCACAAGCATTGGCAAACATTGGGCCCCGTACAAGCCATGCAACGTTGACAGGCCTTCCGACAGTTCCGCTAAAACAACAGGCACGGGCCGATGCGCCCCCAGTTCCTGCTTTTTCTGGGTCGCCGGCGCATGGTTCAGATGTGCCCACCCATGGACCGCAATCGATACGTCGGGCGTTGCGCAAAGTCGCTGCGCAAGCGGTGCCCCCGTTATGGCAGGGATCACGGCCACCACCAACGGAACCCCATGGTCCGCCGTCACTCCAATCAGACGGTCAAGCGGCTTGCTCGGGAACACAGCGTCATCATCGCGCAACCAGAACCGCGCGCATTTGCCCTGTTCGTGCATCCGGTCAAGCGTCTGACACAGATCACCCAGCAATATGGTCAAGACGCAGACTCCAGAATAGGGGCAAGCAGGGTTGCAAGCGTTGCCGAAGCTGCGGCAACGCTGTGATGACGCAAGACTTGACCCCGCGCCTTGCGTGCCAAGGTGACCCGCAGATCCACATCATTCAGCATCTGTCGGATCGCGTGAGCATAGGCCGCAATATCACCGGGGGCAGTGAGCAGCCCGCCGACACCTTCCTTCACGACCTCGGGCACCCCCGCGATGCGTTGCGCCACAACGGGCAAGCCTGCCGATTGCGCCTCCAGATAGGCAAGGCCATAGGCCTCGCCACAGCCGGGCCAGACATAGACCGATGCGTGCGCCAGATGGGCGGCGATCGACTCTGTGGTCATGGCACCCAACCAGGTGATCCGGTCGGCCAGCGGCGCGAACAGCGCCTGCACCTCTGATCGCGCCTCGCCGTCGCCGATGATCGACAAGCGCCACGGCAAATCAGTCAGCAACTGCAATGCTGCGGCAAGAAAGGCATAGCTTTCGGCCTTGTCGCCCGGGCGCATCATCGCCACGCAGATCAGGCGCCCCGGTTCTGGCAATGGATCGTGTCGCAAGAACGGGGAGGGGTCGATGAACGGGGCAAGCATCGCAGTACGAGCCCCCGGACAAGAGTCCTGCAACCCGGCCTGATCCCGACGCGTCAGGCAGATATTGACCGCCGCCAAAGCCACCCCTGCCCGGACCCGCGCCTGAGCGTCAGCCCAAAGCCCGATGTCGCGCCGCGCCGAGACAGAGCATTCTGCCGTCACATAGGCCACACCGAACCGGGCACAAAGCTCTGGGCCAATCAGATCGGGTGCCTTGTAATAGGGGTGATAGCAAAACCAGACCGCCGGCACGCTGCCCCCCTGCCATTCCGCCGAAATCCGCGCGACCTCGGACGCTGCGACTTGCGCTATCGCCGACGCGTGGTCGATGTCATGGGGATCGCGAAGATGGCTGCGCAGGCCCGAGACCAACTGGACATTGCCGCCCAAAGCCAGCAGCAGCTGCCGCGCCATAAGTCTGTCACCAGACGGCACCGAATGATCCGGCGACTTGAGTGGTGCGTAAAAAGCTATGGATGGGCTGTGCAGCGGCATCGCGACCCTCGTTTGCGGCACGACTTATGTGGCACCGCAGGGATGGGCTGACAAGGCCAGCCCCGGCTTGACAGGGATGGCGTTCTCACCCATCCAATCCCCCTATCCAGCCCCGCATAACGGAGCCTATCACATGACCTCCCCACACTTCGAACCGTTGCTTGCCAAAATCACAGGGCGGCAGGCGCGTATTGGTGTCATCGGTTTGGGCTATGTCGGGTTGCCTTTGGCCATGGCAGCGGCCCGTGCCGGGTTTCGTGTGCTGGGTTTTGATGTCGATCCCGACAAGATAAGTGCGATTGAGGCACGCCAAAGCTATATCGAGGCGGTGCCCAGTGACGTGCTTGCGGCCGAATGCGCCGCTGGACGCTTTGCCGCCACATGCGATTTTGCCCGTCTTTCCGAGTGCGACGTGATCGCCATTTGTGTGCCCACACCCCTGACCCGACACCGCGACCCCGACCTGTCGTTCGTCACCCGCACAAGTCAGGATATCGCCGCCAGCCTGCGCGCGGGGCAACTGATCGTGCTGGAATCCACGACCTATCCCGGCACCACTGACGAAGTCGTCCGCCCCATCCTGGAGGCAGGTGGCCAGACCGCTGGACAAGACTTCTTTCTTGGGTTTTCGCCAGAACGCGAAGATCCGGGCAACCGGGACTTTCACACCTCGTCCATCCCCAAGGTCATCGGCGCGGACAATGCACAATCGCTTGACCTGCTAAAAGCCTTCTACGGCGCTGTGGTCACGACGGTTGTGCCGGTATCCTCGGCCGCCACCGCCGAAGCGGTAAAGCTGACCGAGAACATATTTCGCGCCGTCAATATCGCT
>JAUSPL010000628.1 GCA_030656535.1 Gemmobacter sp. | reverse complement strand
CCGACGGGCCGCTGCTCTTTGCGAGGAACGCGCGGTGATCGCGCGCTTCAGGAACGCCGCTGCGGGGCGGCGGATCGATCCTTTCACTTCGATCGCGGCGGGACTCTCGGTGGCCGTGGCGCTGCTCATCCTCTATCCGCTTGCGCATGTCCTGCTGGCGACCTTCTTTCCAGACGGGCGGTTCGACAGCGCACCCTTCCACGCGGTCGCGCAAAGCGACCTTGGGGCGCTGCTGGTCAACACGGGCATGGTCATCGGTTCGGCCGCGCTGGTGGCCGTAGCGTTCGGCAGCCTCTTTGCATGGCTCTCCGAACGCACGGATATCGGCCTCAACGCCTTTGGCAACCTGCTTCCGGTTCTGCCGCTACTAATCCCGCCGATTGCCGGGGCAATCGGGTGGGTTCTGTTGGGGGCACCGCGCGCGGGCTTCCTTAACGCCGGGGCGAACGCGCTGGCGACGGCGCTCGGCTTGGCGGCGCCTGGACAGGTTGTCAACATCTTCTCTTTTCCAGGAATGGTGTTCGTCTATTCCGTCTATCTTCTGCCGCATGTTTATCTGACGGTGTCCGCCGGCCTGAGGAACCTTGACCCCACGTTGGAAGAGGCCGCTCGGGTCAGCGGCGCCGGACCGCTGCGGACGCTTCTGAGCGTCACCTTGCCGGCGATTCTGCCGCAGGTGATCTCGGGAGGCATCCTCGCCCTGATCACCGGCTTCGCCCTGTTCTCGGTGCCGCTGGTGATCGGCGGGCAGGCCGGGATTGAGATCCTGTCCGTGCGGATCGTCCACCTGATGACCGCCAGTTTCCCGCCGCGGGTCGGCGAGGCGATGATCCTCGGCCTGGTGATCGTCGCGGTTATCGGGGCCAGCTGGTGGGTGCAGCGGCTGGTCCTGCGCCGAGGGAATTTCGCGATCATAGGCGGCAAGGGTCGGCGCAGCGTGTCGGTCGCGCTCGGCCCGCTGCTGTGGCCGGCGCGGGCGCTGATGTCGCTCTACGTGCTGATTGCCTCGGTCCTGCCGGTCACCGCGCTGGTGCTGGTCAGCCTGCAGCCGTTCTGGACGCCGAACCTTGCGCGGGTGCGGCTGAGCCTAGACAATTACCGTACGCTCTTCTCCAGCGGCTTCGTCCGCGAGGGGCTAGCCAACAGCCTCGTGCTGGGAATCGCCGCAGCGACGGTCGGCATGTTGCTGGCGGCGATCATTGTGTTCTGGATCGACCGAAACCGGGCACGGCCACTCGCTGTGTTCATCGATGCCACCACCAAGCTGCCGGCGGCGGTCTCGCACCTCGTCGTCGCCATAGCCTTTATCGCCGCTTTTGCCGGCGCGCCCTTTTACTTGCACGGCACGGTGCTGATCCTCTTCCTCGCCTACATTGTGCTTTACACGCCGCAAAGCACTCTGACCGCGAACGCGGCACTGGTTCAGGTCGGGCCGCAGTTGTCCGAGGCGTCGCTGGTCGCCGGTGCGGGACAGGGGCGGACCTTCGTCAACGTTACGCTGCCGCTGATGACGCCGGGCCTCATTGCCGGCTGGACGATGCTTTTCGTACTGGTCGCAGGCGACATCACAGCGTCTTCGATGCTGGCGGGCAGCCGCAACCCTGTGGCAGGGTTCGTGATCCTCGATCTGTGGACAAACGGGGCATTCCCGCCGCTTGCGGCCTTTGCCGTGGTGGTCACGGCGGCGTTGGCGTCGGTGGTTGTGGCGTCGCTTTGGCTAACGCGGCGACGCTCTTGATGGCGGCGCAGGGCAGGACACACGCCCGGAGGGGCAGGAGAGGACGCGATGATACACGGGACCATGAAGGTGGCGCTGGTAACCGGCGGGGCGGGCGGAATCGGACAGGCGATCTGCTCTGCCCTGCGCCGTGATGGCTATGCGCTGGTGATCTTCGATCTGGCTGCCGTGGAGATCGCGTCGGACGGCTGCGACATCAGTTTCGCTCTTGACGTGTCCGACGCTGTTGCGGTCGATCAGGCTGTCAATCACGCGCTGTCACGGCTGGGGCGGATCGACGTGCTGATCAACAATGCCGGCATCAATCAGAAAACTCCCAGCGATCGCCTGGATGCCGCGGAATGGGACAAAGTCCTAGCAGTCAACCTGACGTCGATCCATCGCTGTGTCCACGCCGTCTTTCCGGCGATGCGACGCAATGGCGGCGGGGTGATCGTCAACATCGCCTCGGTATCGGGGTTGCTGTCGATTCCCGGTCGGTCAGCCTACACTGCGGCCAAGCATGGCGTTATCGGAATGACGCGTGCCCTCGCGGGCGATCTGGCGGCCGACAATATCCGCGTGAATGCGATCGCGCCGGGCATGATCGAAACGCCCATGACCAACCGCTATCTGTGCGATCCGGCCACCCGCGCGGCCGTCCTGCGGTCCATCCCGCTGGGCCGGATAGGACGCCCAGAAGACGTGGCCGAGGCAGTTGCCTTTCTGGCGTCGGACCGGGCTAGCTACATTTCCGGGGCTTGCCTGTCGATTGACGGGGCTTTCAGCGCCGAAAAGACCTTTGCGCCACTCAATGGACATTTCGCGCCCGGAACCTGATGCCCGGTGCCGCGCCGACGCTATTCGGGCTTCGCCGCAAAGCTGTGGGCAAAGAAGTCGATGAAGGCTTCGACGATCTCGGCGGCGCTGCGTTCACCTTCGTCCGAGTACCACGAGGGGATCCAGTTGACGACGCCCATCGCGAAGAGCTTGGCCAGCTTCGCATCGCAGGGGCGAATCGACCCATCGCGCAGCCCGTCCTCGATCAGGCTGTCGGTCATATGGCTGATATCCGCCCGCTTGGCCGTGACCTGACCGCGGCGTTCGGGCGTCAGCGAGGTAACGTCACCCAACATCGACAGTCCGCCCAGTTCGCCAAAAGCCCCGGTCATGTAGCGGCGTAGAAAGACAAGTAGGCGCTCCAGCCCGGAACCGCTGGATTGCCGCGCCAGTTCAAGCCCGGCCATTCCATGCTGGATTGACAGCAGGTGACACTGGAACAAGATCTCCTGCTTGCTCTTGAAATACTGGTAAAGCGTGGCTTTTGAGATCCCGAGGCTGAGCGCGACTTCTTCCATCGAGGTGTTCCCGAACCCGTTGCGGCTGAACGCTTGGGCCGCCGTCCGCACCACGTCCTCCCGACGACGGCGATGAAGGTCATTTCTGTCGAATGCGTTGTTCATTGCTCTGTCGCAGCCTGTTACTAACGGAAAAGATCTGGAAAACCGGGCATGATGCAAGTCTCGGGAGATTTTAGCGCAAGCGACACCCTCAGCATCGCGCATCGGGTGAAAAGCAGGTTTGCGTTGTTTGGGCGCGGGATTGACTGTGTTCCCAAGAGCGCATCCGCTACCCTGCCTTCGGTAATAGTAACATGGTCCCCGGAACGGCATCCCATATCCGGTGTGCCAACCGCGATCCCAGCCGGGGTGCGGCGGCCGGGCCGGTGACCGACCTTCCTGAAGCGCGAAACGATCGGAGTATCGGATGAACTTTGGCAGCATGATTCTGCAGATGGCGCGTTCCGTGCCCTTTGCCCCAGCCGTTTCCTGCGAAGGCCGGACCTTCACCTATCAAGAGCTGGCGACGCGGGCACGGGCGCTGGCGGGGGCGATACGGCAGCACGGGCTGGTTGCGGGCGACCGCGTGCTGATCCAAATGCACAACCGGATCGAGATTCCGGAGGTTATGCTGGGCTGCTGGGCCGCCGGGATCGTTGTCGTCCCGGTGAATGCCAAGCTTCACCAGAACGAAGTCGCCCATATCCTGCATGATTCCGGCGCGAAGCTGGTTTTTGTCAGCGATGGCGTGAACCGCGTCGAGACGAGCGTCGAGACAATCGATGTCGGCACCGCCCCTTACGATGCCCTGCTTCGGACCGAGGGGCTGTCCACGACCGCCGAAACGACCCCTGCCGATCTGGCGTGGCTCTTTTATACCTCGGGCACCACAGGGCGGCCAAAGGGCGCAATGCTGAGCAACCGCAACCTGCTGGCGATGGCCAATGCGTATTACGCGGACATCGATCAGCTTGGTCCCGAGGACGCCATGCTGGTCGCGGCCCCCGCTTCGCACGGGGCAGGGCTCTACATGCTGGCCGCGTTGCTCAAGGGCGCTCAGGTGCTGATCTCAACCGGCTTCGACGTCGACGAGGTCGAGGCCGCGCTTCGCCAGCACCGGCAGCTGTCGCTTTTCGCAGTGCCGACGATCCTGAACCGGCTTGTCACCGCTTGGGAGGGCCGGGACGTTCCGCTGGAGAACCTTCGCTGCATCGTTTACGGTGGGGCGCCGATGTATGTCGCAGATCTTGAGAGGGCCATCTACCTGTTCGGCCCGCGGCTGTTCCAGTTGTTTGCGCAGGGCGAGACGCCGATGACCGTCAGCGGCCTGCCGCAGCGGCTGCACCGGCGTGACCTGCCCGAGAGCCGCCGCCTGCTGTCGTCCTGCGGCTATCCGCGCACCGGCTGCGCCATCTCAATCCGAGACCCCGAGACAGGCGCAGCGCTGCCGCCCGGCACGGACGGCGAGATCTGCGCGCAGGGCGAGACGGTTATGCTGGGCTACTGGAGCAACCCCGAGGCCACCGCCAAGGCCCTCCGCGGCGGTTGGCTGTGGACCGGCGACCTAGGCTATGTCGACGAGGACGGGCTGCTGCATGTCGTCGACCGGTAAAAGGACTTGATCATCAGCGGCGGGACCAACATCTACCCGCGCGAGGTGGAAGAGGTCCTGCTCACCTACCCCGGCGTCACCGAGGCTGCCGTGATCGGTGTGCCGGACGCCGAATGGGGGGAAAGCGTGGTGGCCTATGTCGTTGTAGCCGGTCAGGCAGAGGTGTCAGAGCGCGCGCTCGACGTGCACATCTGCTCACAGATCGCTCGGTTCAAGCGGCCCAAGCACTACCGTTTCGTGACCGAGCTGCCCAAGAGCGACTACGCCAAGATCCTGAAATCCGAGCTGCGCATGCGCTTCGCTGCAGAAACGTCGTCGGTGTGACCCGGGTCGCGCCCGCCCCCGGGCGGGCGCGACGGG
>JAUSPL010000626.1 GCA_030656535.1 Gemmobacter sp. | reverse complement strand
TATTGCGATGATAAAGATCGCGGTGCCAACGATGGCATGCCAGGTAACCGACTGGGCCATTCAGGTGTTCGGCGGGGGCGGAACCAGCAACGACTTTGGAACCGCGATGAACTATGCGATTGCCCGCGTCCTGCGCCTTGCCGATGGCCCGGACGAGGTGCACCGCGATCAGCTTGCGCGGATGGAGCTCAGGAAACGCAAGGGGCTGAACCACCCCGGCTGGACCCCCTTCGTCACATCACGGGGCCTGCCGCCGATCAGAGGACACCATGACTGATCCAATCCGCCTTGACGGCAAGGTCGCCATCGTCACCGGCGCAGCCAGCGGCATTGGCCGTGCGACGGCCCTGTTGATGGCCGAGCGTGGCGCCGCTGTCATGGCCGTCGACCGGGCGGACGGTGCAATTGACACCGCAAACGCCATCCGGTCGGCCGGTGGGCAAGCAGGCGTGATGCAAACCGACTGCGCCACTGAATCCGGGATCGCAGCCTTTACACAGGCCACGCTGGCGCAGTTCGGCAGGCTGGACATCTTGCATGCCAATGCCGGGATTTCAGGACCGCTGGTTCCATCGCTCAGCAGCGACCTTGCAGAGTTCGATGCCATCTTGCGCGTCAACCTGATCGGCACCTGGCTGGCAATACGGGCTGCACTGCCGCACATGACGCATGGCGCGTCGATCATCTGCACTGCGTCAGTCGCCGGTGTGCGGGCGGGGGCGGGGGGCATCCCCTATTCGGCATCAAAGGCCGGTGTGATCAATCTGGTGCAAACCACTGCCCGCGCACTGACAGGAACAGGGATACGGATCAACGCGGTGGCACCCGGACTGATCGAAACCGGCATGACGTCCATGGTCTATGAAGATGCCCGAAAACGGGGCCGTGAAGCCAAGATAGGCCAGCTAAATCCCCTGCGAAGGGGGGGCGAACCCGCCGAAATCGCGCAGGCCGTGGCGTTTCTGGCCTCAGATGCTGCCAGCTATATCAACGGTCAGACGCTGGCGGTTGACGGTGGCTTGACGTCCAGCCTACCGTTTTCACCCCGCCCGGTGGCTGGTGGCTGAACAGGCATCGCGGCAAATGGTCAATAGGATTTGGGCAGGTCCAGCACCCTTTCGGCGATAAACGACAAGATCAGTTGTTCCGTCACCGGGGCGATCCGCGGCAGCATGGATTTGCGGAACAGCCGTTCAACCTGATACTCCTGCGCGTAGCCCATGCCGCCCTGGGTCATCACCGCCTTGGTGGCAGAATCGAAGGCCGCCTGAAACCTCGCCGCATTCGCCTCGGCCCCGCATGGCAAGCCGCGGTCGTACAGATCAGCGGCACGCAGGCACATCCAACAGGCGGATTCCAGATAGTACCACGCCTCGGCCAACGGGTGCTGGATGCTTTGGTTTTGCCCGATGGGCCGCCCGAACACCACGCGATCCCTGGCGAATTTCGCCGCGCGTTGCAGCGCATCCCGGCCCAGGCCAATGGCTTCGATTCTGACCAGAATTCGTTCGGGGTTCAGGCTGTCCAGCAGATAGTGGAACCCCCGGCCTTCCTCGCCGATCCGGTCCTCTTCGGGAACAAACAGGTTGTCGATGAACACCGCGTTGCGGCCCACTGCGTTGCGGCCCATCTTGTGGATGCGCTTGACCTCGATCTTGGTGCGGTCCAGCCGGGTGCAGAACAGCGTCATCCCGTCTGTCGGATTTTTGCAGTCTTCTTTGGCCACAGTGCGCGCCAGGATCAGGATGCGGTCGGCCACTTGCCCCGTTTAGGTCCGGACCTTGCGCCCATTGATGGTGTAGCCAGCCTTGGTTTTCGCGGCAAAAGTCTTGATGCTGGTGATATCCAGCCCCGTATCAGGCTCGGTTACGCCGAAACAGGCCTTATCCGCGCCTTGCACCAAAGGTTCAAGCCACGGGGCCTTTTGTTCCCTGGTGCCGTGCACCACAAGGGCATGGGGCCGAACAGGTTGATGTGGATGGCCGAGGCCGCAGCATGCCCGTCACCAGAGGCCGAGCAGGCACGCCTCATGATCGACGCATCCGCCCCCCCAACCCTCCCCCCGACATCTTCGGGCATGGTGATGCCCAGCCAGCCGTTCCTTGCCATTTCCCGATAGTACTTCTCCGGACAGCGGGAGTTGTCATCACATTCGGTCCAGTACGCGTCCGTGAGTTACGCGCACAACGGGCGCACGTTGATGTCGATGGCTTTCTGGTCGTCGGTCAGATCGATCAGATCGATCAGCAAGGCTTGTCCTTTTCAGGCGATGAGGATCAGTCTTTTTCCGGTGTTTTCACCCGTATACAGCGACGCGATGGACGCAGACGCGGCCTCGATTCCGGTCGACAGATCGGTGTCATAGGTGATCTTGCCCGCGTTCAGCAGGTCGGCCAATTTCCCGCAAGCCTCGCCAAAACGGGCCCGGTGGTCAAAGATGACGAACCCCGACCAGATGAGGCGCCGGGTCAGAATCTCGCGCTCGTTGCGCGGGCCGGTAGGGGCCGGGATCCAGGACCCGGTAGACGCGGTGCCGCATTGCACCACGCGGCCCGCGACCGCCATCTGGCGCAACACGACATCAAGGATCGGCCCGCCAGTGTTGTCATACACCATCCGGCGCTGCATCGGCCACAGCCTGCGCCACGTCCTGTGTGCGATAGTTGATCGCGGTCGAATAGCGATAGCGCGTCAGACAACGCGCCACCTTGGCATCGTCGCCCGTGATGCCGATGGTGCGTGCACCCAGCGATGCGCCGATCTGCCCCACGAAACTGCCCACCGAGCCGGCGGCCGTGGACACGACCAGCGTATCGCCCGCGTCGGGGCGCCCCAGCAAAGTCAGCGCAAGATAAGCCGTCACCCCGTTGATGCCGGTCAGTGACCCGGCAGCGTCCAGAGGGATGTTTTCGGTGATCTTGTGCAACACCGCATCGGGTGCCACCGCGGCATAGTCCTGCCAGCCAAAGATTCCATAGACGAAATCGCCGACGGCAAAGCCGCCTGCCCGGCTTTCCAGCACCTACGCGACCGCCATTGCCCGCATCGGCCCGCCCAACGGCACCGGAGCAGAATAGTTCGCCTCGGCGGACGCCCAGCCACGCTGCGCGGGGTCGGCCGACAGATAAATGCTGCGCACCAGGATATGTCCTTCGGCGCAGACAAGGATATCGGTATCGGTCAGCGAAAAGTCACTGGCTTGCGGCACGCCTGCGGGACGGGCGGGTCAAAAGCACCTGACGGTTGCGGGATGGATGGCTGATGGCAGGGTCATGGCTTGGCGTGTCAAAACCCCACGTTCGCGAAGCCCTTGGTATCCAGCATCTCGCGCGCCTCGTCCGGGGTGGCGGGAACCAGCGACAATTCAGCCAGGATGCGCTTGATCTTCTCCACCGCGGCGGCGTTCGAGGGCGCCAATTCGCCACGACCCAGATAAAGGTTGTCCTCCAGCCCCACGCGAACATGGCCGCCCAGAATGGCCCCCATCGTCACAAAGGGAAACTGATGCCGCCCGGCGGCAAGAATCGACAGATAGTAGTCCGACCCGAACAGACGGTCAGCGGTCGCCTTCATGTGCATCAGGTTTTCCGGGTCCGGTCCGATGCCGCCAAGGATGCCAAAGATCGACTGAACAAAGAACGGCGGCTTTATCATCCCGCGATCCGCAAAATGGGCCAGGTTGTAAAGGTGGCCGACATCGTAGCATTCGAACTCGAACCGCGTCCCGAGCTCGGACAGTTCCGTCACCCCACGCTCGATCTGGGCGAAGGTGTTGGACAAGATGAAATCGGTGGTCATTTCCAGATAGGGGCGTTCCCATTCGCGCTCGAAACCGCCGCGTTTCGCAGCACCCGAGATGTTGAAGTTGAAGGATCCCATGTTCATCGACGCAATTTCGGGCTTGAAATGGTTGGCCGCCGCAAGCCGCTGGTCCATCGTCATTCCCAGGCCTGCGCCCGTGGTGATGTTGATGATGGCGTTGCTGCTGTCGCGGATACGGGGCAGGAATTTCGCATATTCAGCGATGTCCTGCGTCGGCTTTCCTGTGCCTTCCTGACGTGCGTGCAAGTGAAGGATGGCAGCACCGGCCTCGGCAGCGCCGATGGCCTGTTCGGCAATCTGGTCAGCGGTGACCGGCAGATTGGGCGACATCGAAGGTGTATGGATCGACCCGGTGATGGCGCAAGAAATGATGACCTTGTTCGAGCGTTTCATGGCAATGCCTTTCACAGTCTGTTTGCAATGTCGCGCCACTGGTCAGTCAGGGCGCTGCGATGGTTCGGGGCGGCGATGGCGATCAGGCGTTCTGCCCGCTCCATGACACAGGCGCCACGCAGATCGGCGGCGCCGTACTCGGTGACGATGACGTCGATATCGTGGCGTGGCAAGGATACCGGCCCGCTTTGCCCGGCAGTGATGCGCGACGACCCTTTGGGGTCGGTCGCGGGCAGGACGACAATCGACACGCCATTACCGCGGGCAGCGGCTGCGGCGAAATCGGCCGCACCGCCCACCCCACTGATCGCGCGCGATCCGATGGAGTCCAGATTGGCCTGCCCGAACAGGTCGACACTGAGGGCCCCACTGACCGCAACAAGCCCCGGTTGTGCGGCCAGGGTGGCGGGCGCATGGGGGGTCTGACTGACCGGGGCCACCACAATACCGTCCCGCCCACGCAGCCAGTCATAGTGCGCCGCACTGCCCACATGCACGCAGGACGTCGGCTGATACGCGGGGTCTAGGGCACCCGCCGCTGTCAGGGCCTGCATGCCATCGGACAACATCCCCGAATGAAGCCGAAGGCCACTCCGGTCTGTCAGCGCGCGCAACGGTGCACCCGGCACTTTGCCGATGCCGATCTGCACCGTGGCCCCATCGCCAATGAAGCCCGCAACAGCCTTGGCAATCGCTGTCGCCTCGACCCTCGGCGCGCCCGCCTCATAGGTGCGCAGAGGCGCATCGCTGTCGATCACCACTGCCGTATCCGACAGCCTGATCCACGCCGACCCGCGCATCATGGGCAGGTTTGGGTTGACCACCGCAATGATCCGCGCCCCGCCGCGCAGAACCGTCGGCGTGAATTCCACCGAAGGCCCCAGCGATGCCCGACCCTGGGCATCTGGGGGGGCCACCTGGACAACGCACAGATCGAACCGCTGTGCAGCAAGGTCGCGGTCAAACTGAAAGTAGGACAACGCCATATGGCGCATCGCGCCCGTATCCTGTGCCCCCGCAGCGCCAAAAGGAAACGGGGACGCCAGCGTGGTGCCGGTCCTCGGCGGCCAGACCGAGACCGGGTTGATCCCCGGCACCAACGACGAAGTAGTCTGCAAGGGCGGTACAGCGTCGGACAAAAGGTAATCTGTCAGTGGCCCGAATTCCGCCGCTGATCCGGGGATGAACACCCGCGCACCATGCCACAAAAAAGGCAAGACCACTGAAAGACCCATCAGGTTTCCCGGCGCGCCGCAATGGTGGCGGCCTGTGCCAACACCTGCCGCGCCTGTTTCAGATGGGGGATGTCCAGCATCTTGCCGTCAAGCCCCACCACACCGATGCCCGGCTGTGCCTCGAACGCCACCACCACGCGGGTTGCAAAGGCAACTTCGGCCTCCGAGGGCGTAAAGGCCGCGTTGATCGCCGCAACCTGAGCGGGGTGAATGGCAAGCCGGCCCGAAAACCCTTCGCGTGCGGCCTCTTCGCAATCGGCGATCAGCCCGGCCTCGTCGCGAAAATCGGCATACAAGGTTTCAATCGCCGCAACCCCGGTCGCCTTGGCGGCCAGCAGGCAGGTCGACCGCACCATACGGTAAGTAAAGGCCCAACCCCCGTCCGGCCCCTTGTTGGTGCGTGCGCCCAAAGCCGCCGACAGATCCTCGGCCCCCCAGGTCATCGCCTCCAGCCGTGGCAGC
>JAUSPL010000624.1 GCA_030656535.1 Gemmobacter sp. | reverse complement strand
CAGCGACGCGCCGGACATCACCGGGATCACCGCGCCGCCCTGATTGTGCACGGTGAACGCCTTGGAAAGATTGGAAATTCTGATCATGTCACACCTGCAAGACGCTGGAAACCAGCAGTTGGGTCTAGGCATGCTGGGGGTCATCCAGCACCTGATCGGTCAGGCCCTGTTCCACGACATGCCCACCCTTCATCACCATAAGCCGGTCCGCCAGCAAACGCACCACCGCCAGATCATGCGTCACAATGATCGCCGAAAGGCCCATTTCCCGCACCAGCCCGCGCAACAGGTCCAAAAGCCGCGCCTGCACCGACACATCCAGCCCGCCCGTCGGTTCGTCCATGAACACCAGCCGCGGCCCGGTCACCAGATTGCGGGCGATTTGCAGGCGTTGCTGCATCCCGCCGGAAAAGGCCGACGGGCGGTCGTCAATCCGTTCTGCCGCGATCTCGACCCGGCCAAGCCAGTCCAATGCCTGCGCGCGAATGTCACCATAGTGCCGCGCGCCAACGGCCATCAGCCGCTCGCCCACATTGCCGCCTGCGGTAACGCCCATTCGCAATCCGTCGCGCGGATTCTGATGAACAAAGGCCCAGTCGGTGCGGCCCAGTTTGCGGCGCTCTGGTTCTGACATCGTTATGGTGTCGCGTGGACCGTTGCGGGTGTCAAACACCACCTGACCCCTGTCAGGTTCCAGGTGCCCGGCCAGACACGACAGCAGTGTCGATTTGCCTGACCCGCTTTCTCCCACAATTCCAAGCACTTCTCCAGGCCACAGATCAAACGATACATTGGCACAGCCGATCCGCGTGCCATAGCGTTTGCCCAGATCCCGCACCGACAAAAGCGGTCCCGCCGGCTTTGTCCTGCCGTCAACGCTTACGTTCGTCATCTCCATCACGCACCCCCATCCGTCTGGACGCCCAGCCGTCCGATATGCCCTGCGTCCTTGCGGCCGCGGCAAAAATCCGTGTCGGAACACACGAACATCCGACCGCCAGCGTCATCCACGATCACCTCGTCCAGATAGCTGTCGGTCGCGCCACACAGATCACAGTCATGCGGGGCCTTGCCTGCGACAAAGGGGTGATCTTCAAAGTCCAGGCTGACCACGGATGTATAAGGTGGCACGGCATAGATGCGCTGTTCGCGCCCCGCGCCGAACAACTGAAGCGCGGCCGAGCCCGACAGCTTTGGGTTGTCGAATTTCGGGATCGGGGACGGGTCCATCACATAGCGCCCCTCGACCTTGACCGGATAGGCATAGGACGTCGCAATCTGCCCGTGTCGGGCGATGTCTTCGTACAGCTTTACATGCATCAACCCGTATTCTTCCAGACTGTGCATCTTGCGGGTCTCGGTTTCGCGAGGTTCCAGAAACCGCAAGGGTTCCGGGATCGGCACCTGATAAACCAGAATCTGGCCCTCGCGCAGGGGCAGTTCAGGGATCCGGTGTCTTGTCTGGATGACACTGGCGTCAGCCGTTGCCTCGGTGACGGCCACCCCGGCGGTGCGCTGAAAGAACTTGCGGATCGAGACGGCGTTGGTGGTGTCATCGGCACCCTGGTCTATCACCTTCAGGCAGTCCTCGGGCACCAGGCAGGCGGCGGTCACCTGCACGCCGCCCGTGCCCCAGCCATAGGGCATCGGCATTTCCCGGCTGGCAAACGGCACCTGATAGCCGGGTACCGCGATGCCTTTCAGGATTGCGCGCCGGATCATGCGCTTTGTCTGTTCGTCCAGATAGGCAAAGTTGTAGGCTTGGTCGGTCATTTCGCCGCCTCCTGCATGGTAGCCGCGTCTGCGCGCAGGCGTCGCACAAGTTCCAGTTCGGCTTGGAAATCAACGTAGTGCGGCAATTTGATATGTTCCAGGAACCCCGTGGCCTGAATGTTGTCGGCATGCATGAGGACGAATTCCTCGTCCTGGGCCGGGGCGCCGATGTTGTCTTCGCCCAGTTCCTTCCAGCGCAAGGCACGGTCAACCAGCGACATGGCGATTGCCTTGCGTTCCGATTGCCCGAACACCAATCCATAGCCGCGGGTGAACTGTGGGGGCTCGGTCTTGCTGCCTTTGAACTGGTTCACGGTTTCACATTCGCTCAGCTCGATTTCACCGATTTCGACCGAGAACCCCAGTTCCGGGATGTCCATCTCGACGGCGACCGCGCCGATCCGCAACTCGCCCACAAAGGCGTGGGTGCGCCCGTAGCCCCGCTGCGTCGAATAGGCCATCGACAGGATGAACCCTTCGTCGCCGCGTGTGATTGCCTGCAACCGCAAGGCCCGTGATGTTGGCAGTTCCATCGGTTCGCGCGTCAGGTCGGGCGGTACGGCATCAGACTGCGGCTCCGCCTCGATCAGCCCGTCGCGGTTCAGAAACTCTGTCACATGTGGAACCTTTTCCGCGCTGACAGGTGCGGTCGGTGCGGGGGGCACCTGTCCGTCAGCCGCCAGTTTGAAATCCAGCAGGCGGTGGGTGTAATCGAACGTCGGCCCCAGAACCTGACCGCCGGGCAAGTCCTTGAACGTTGCCGACACCCGCCGGACGACAGCCATCTGTGCGGTGTCCACGGGGTTGGATGCGCCCAGCCGGGGCAGGGTGGTGCGGTAGGCGCGGATCAAGAAGACCGCCTCGATCAGGTCGCCGCGCGCTTGCTTGATTGCCAACGCGGCCAGATCCGGGTCGAACAGCGACCCTTCGGCCATCACCCGGTTGACTGCCAGCCGCAGCTGTTCGCGGATCTGCGCCACGGACAATTCCGCAACTTGCGGATCACCGCGCCGGTCTTCGGCCAAAAACGCATGGGCATTGTCGATGGCGCGTTCGCCACCTTTGACGGCAACATACATCAGATGTCCTCCACCAGTGTCGAACGGGGCAGACCCGCCACCTTGTCCCCGCAGGTCAAGAAGCAATCGATGCCCAACGGAAACAGCGCATGGTTGGCGCGAAACGCAGCCGTTTCGGGCAATGACAGCCCTGCGACGTCGCAGATACCCGGGCCGGTCAGCCGGGGCCCCTGCGTGGTCAGGTCGGGCATTTCAATGATCAGCGTGGCCGCCCGGTCGGGATAGTCCGGCGTGCCGATTGCGAACCGCGTGATCGGTTGCATGGCGCCCCAAGTGCCCACCGCAAAGACCGCATCCGCCGCCGCAACCAACGGCGCGCCGCAGTGAAAGGTGATCCAGTCACGCACCGATGGGCTGTCATGTGCCCCCGCCAGATGCACGGGGGTGGTCCCATCTGCCAGCGTCAACAACAAAACCCCGGCAGCCACGGACAGGGGCGCAGGCGGCTGCGCGCCTGCGACGGTTTCGATCTTGCCGGGGCGCGAAAGGGCTTCCATTGCGGCACGAAACGCGCGAGCGGACTGGATCGGAGCATCGGCGAAACCGCCGGTCAAGGCATCTGGGGTCATTGGTCTTCTCCGCGCACAAGGGTGAAAAACTCGACGCGGGTCGCGGCCGCCTTGGACGCGCGGGTGGTGCGGCGGGTGGTTTCAGCGGTTTGCAGCGGGGTCAGCACGGTCTGCCGCAGATTGGCTGCCGCGTCAGTCTGCATCAGGGCATCGACCACCGCCGCCCGCAGGGCATGGGCTCGATCGCGCCCCTGCACATGGGCATGACCAACGACCCCATCGGCCAGTCGCAAGACACAGCGCGTGACCGTCATTTCACCCAAATTGAACGGCGCACCCGTGCCGCCGATCCGTCCGCGCACCATTACCGCCCCGATTTCCGGCGCACGCAAGATGTCATGTGCCGGCAGATCGGGCAGCAGGCCGGCCAGTTGCCCCGGACTGGCGCGAGCCAGCAGGCCCATCCATGCCTTGCGGTCGGAGTGTGCGGTCGTATCCGGGGTCGGGTCGAGGTTGGGGTCTGGGGTCATCAGGGCTGCGGCCTCTTGCAGGGAATTGGCTTCGTCTATACAACTAGACATGTTGATACCGGACAGGCACCGGATCGGCAATCTGCGTTTCGTGAATTTTTGATGACAGGATTACCGGATGACGCGCGGGGCGCTGTGGAAAACAATCGCTGACACGTTGGCCGCCGAGATCGGTCGGGGCCACTATGCCCCCGGCGATCGCCTGCCGTCCGAAGCGGCCCTTGCGGCCCGGTTCGGGGTGAACCGTCACACAGTCCGGCACGCACTTGGCGGGTTGGCCGACCAGGGGCTTGTCCATGCGCGTCGGGGGGCCGGGGTGTTTGTGCAGGGCAAGCCTGCGGAATACGCGCTTGGGCGGCGGGTGCGGTTTCATCAGAACGTGTTGGCGTCGGGGCGGACGCCGTC
>JAUSPL010000611.1 GCA_030656535.1 Gemmobacter sp. | reverse complement strand
CCTGTCCGGCACCTCGCCGCCCGCAGGCACATAGAAGTTGTGGAGGGTCACCCCGTTTTCAAAACGGGCAGACACATGACGGGCATGCCCCAGCGCCGCAAAGGCGCGGTCCCCGACGTCCATCATGGGCAGCTTGGACAGGATCGCAACACCCTTATAGCCCTTTTGCCCGCGCGCGACGATGTGCGTGTAACCCAGCGCGCGAAACCCCTCCACCGGCAGCTTGTCGACGGGGCACTTGCATTCTTGCAGGCACAGCACGTCTGGAGACTCTTCTGACAGAAGTCGGTGAACCAGCCCTTCGCGCAGACGGATCGAGTTGATGTTCCAGGTGGCGACAGTAAAGGTCATGGCAGGCTCCGGGATGTTCCTTCTTGACCCTACCTGTGGTGGCGGGGCGGCTCAAGAACGGAAAGACCAAAGAAAGACCCCGGCGCGACTGCGTCGGGGTCAGTTCAACAGGGAGGTTCCATAGTGTGACACGCCCAAGCAACGTCAGTCATGCCGGAATTCGGCTGCGCCCCGCATTGGCTGCGCACCTGATCCCCATCCGCAACAGCCGAGCGGACAAAAAAGGACCGGGCACAATGGCCCGGCCAAGTCCAACAGGGAGGTGCCGCGTCATAACCCCGACCCGGCGAGGGGAACCCAAGGGGCAACAATCGCCCTTGTAAGAAGACATAGCCCCCAAATTCGGCAACAGTGTGGCAATCAGATTGCCAATTTGTAACCGCCGCTTTCCGTGACCAACAACCGTGCGTTCGACGGATCTGGCTCGATCTTTTGGCGCAGACGATAGATGTGGGTTTCCAGCGTGTGGGTCGTGACCCCGGCGTTGTAACCCCAGACCTCGTGCAGCAAGACATCCCGTGCGACGACGCTGTGGCCCGCGCGGTACAGGAATTTAAGGATGTTGGTTTCCTTTTCCGTCAGCCGGATCTTTTTTTCCTTTTCGTCCAGCAACAGCTTCATCGCTGGCTTGAACACATAAGGGCCCAGCTGAAATACGGCGTCCTCGGACTGTTCGTGTTGGCGCAATTGCGCACGGATCCGTGCCAGAAGGACAGGGAACTTGAAGGGCTTTGTGATGTAATCGTTTGCCCCGGCGTCCAATCCGAGAATGGTGTCGCTGTCGGTGTCATGGCCGGTCAGCATCAGGATCGGGGTCTTGACGCCCAGTTTGCGCATCCGGCGGCACAATTCGCGGCCATCGGTGTCGGGCAGGCCGACATCAAGGATGATAAGATCGTAATGCGCATGCTTGGCCTTTTCCATGGCATCCAGGCCAGACCCCGCCTCGAACACGTCAAAGTCTTCTGTCATGACCAACTGTTCAGACAGCGCCTCGCGCAGATCATCATCGTCATCGACCAGAAGGATCTTTTTCAGATTTGCCATTGCCGTCTCCCGTTTGCGTGATGTGAACCTGTATGCGGATCAGCACTGCGACAAGCTTTGCAACAGACCTCTCACGCGGTCGTGTGGGATTGCGGGTCTATGTTTCAATTTCTTTCGACACGCACTAGGTTTCTGGGGACTTGCGGCTTTGGCTTGATCGAAATATTCCGGCTACAGGCATCGCCCCTCTTGGGCAGAAAGCACGTATGACCCTGCATCCAACCTTGCCCGAACGCCTGAACCGCGCCCGCGCCGATTTGCGGATGGGGTTGCCGGTCGTGTTGACCGGTCAGGGACATGCGGTGCTGGCTGCGGCGGCAGAAACGGTGGATGCGGACCGGCTGGCTGCGATGCGCGCATTGGGCGATGTTGCGCTGGCGATCACTGACCGCCGGGCCGAGACGCTGAAGGCGCGGCCCTATGACGGCGATCTGGCGCGGGTGTTGATCCCGCCGGATGCGGGGCTGACCTGGGTGCGCGCAATGGCGGACCCAAAGGACGATCTGCGTGCCCCGATGAAGGGCCCGTTGCGTACCCTTCGCGAAGGTCCTGCCGATCTGCACCGCGCGGCGATCCAATTGGCGAAATCGGCGCAGCTGTTGCCAGCCGCTGTTGTGGTGTCGGTGGACCATGCCGTGACGCTGGCGGCCGATCTGGGGTTGACCCTGATCCCGTTGGCTGATGCCGCAGCGGATCTGTTTCGGACGGGTGCCTTGCACCCGGTGGTATCGGCGCGATTGCCGATGGTGGCGTCCGAGGCGGGGCGTGTGCACATCTTTCGCCCCGATGACGGCGGCGTGGAACATTATGCGATCGAGATCGGTCAGCCCCCGCGCGACGCCCCTGTGTTGGCGCGCCTGCATTCGGCCTGCTTTACCGGTGATGTCCTGGGGTCGCTGAAATGCGACTGCGGCCCGCAACTGCACGCCGCTTTGGCCACGATGGGCGCCGAAGGTGCGGGCGTTTTGTTGTACCTGAACCAAGAGGGCCGAGGCATCGGGCTGGCCAACAAGATGCGGGCCTATGCCTTGCAAGATCAGGGATTTGATACTGTCGAGGCCAATCATCGCCTTGGCTTTGAGGATGATGAGCGCGACTTTCGTATCGGCGCGGCGATTTTGCGGCGGATGGGCTTTGGGTCCGTGCGATTGATGACCAATAACCCTGCGAAGATTGCGATGATGGAGGGCAATGGTGTCACCGTGACAGAGCGCGTCCCCCTGAAGGTGGGCAAGACTTCTCAGAACGCGGGCTATTTGGCGACCAAAGCCAGGAAATCGGGGCATTTGCTGTGAACATCGTCGTCACACATCATGGGGCACGGTTCATGGGGCGGGATATCCCGTGCAGTTTGGGGCGCGGAGGCATTGTCGCGGCCAAAGACAAGCGGGAGGGTGACGGCGCAACCCCTGCCGGGAGTCACCGGATCGTCGGCATGTTGTACCGCCCCGACCGACTGGTGCGACCGGCCACCTGGGCCCTGCCAATCAGGCCGTCCGATGTGTGGTCAGACGACCCGACGGACCCCGACTACAACCTGATGGCCCGTGCGCCGCATGGATTTCGGCATGAAAGGCTTTACCGCGCTGATCCGCTGTATGATCTGATCCTGATCACCGACTGGAACTGGCCCTATGCGGTCAAGGGGCGAGGGTCAGCGATCTTTGTCCACTGTTGGCGTGGTCCGCGGTATCCCACAGCGGGATGCGTTGGGTTTGACCGTCATGACCTGATCTGGATCGCGGCCCGCATCCGTCACCAGACAAGGCTGATCGTGCGCCACTGACACCTTGTGTCGAGGTGCGGGGTACGGGTCCGGCTGGTCTGCAAAAGCGCGCCGAGTGCCGAAATTTCGTACCAGGAGCGCCCTTTTGCCAGCCCTTTGACCGCTATCAGGGACAGCGCGCTTGTGTCAGGCCGGATAGCTGCGCGCGCCAAAGATCGCAGAGCCAACCCGGATATGGGTCGCGCCTGCCGCAATTGCGGCTTCAAAATCGCCGCTCATCCCCATCGACAGACCCGCCAAGCCGTTGCGCGCCGCGATTTCACCCAGCTGCGCGAAGTGCGGGGTGCTGTCGGCGCCGTCAGGCGGGATGCACATCAAACCCGTCAGAGGCAAATCCATCGCCCGGCAAGAGGCGACAAAGTCATCCGCCGCTTCGGGCAGGACGCCGGCCTTTTGTGGCTCTGCCCCCGTGTTGATCTGTACAAACAACTGCGGGCAAGACCCGCGCGCCTGCACCAGTTTCGCCAGCTTTTGTGCCAGCGACTCTCGGTCCAGCGTATGTATGGCGTCGAACAGGTCCAGCGCCAGTTTCGCCTTGTTGGTCTGCAGGGGGCCGATCATGTGCAGATCGACACCGGAAAAGCGGCTGCGCAGATCGGGCCACTTTGCCGCTGCTTCCTGCACATAGTTTTCGCCAAATCTGCGATGGCCGGCGTCCAGGACCGCGATCACCCGGTCGATGGGTTGCACCTTGGATACCGCGATCAGGTTCACCGATCCGGCCTTGCGGCCTGCGGTCTGTTCCGCCTGCGCAATCCGCGCCAGAATCTCTGCCAAAGCCATGCCGAAACCCCTTTGTTCGTTCGCGGGACTATGCCGTCGTTGCCGTCCCCGCGCAAAAAGAAAAGAGCAGGCTTTCGCCTGCTCTTTCCCAATCTCTGATCGGTTAGGATCAGAAGTTGAACTTCACGCCGAGGTCGGCGCGGGTCTGCTTGGAACCAGCAACACCCGAGTCGCTGCGCTCGATGCCGCCAGCGATGGCAGCGCCGCCGCCCATGTTGTAGGCAACGCCCAGACCAATGCTGGTCGAGGAGGAGAGGCCGAGTGCGGCGTTCTTTTCTTCCTGAGCGACGTAGGCGTTAACCGTGGTCGCACCCCAGGTTCCCGAACCGGACAGTGCCACTTTCATGGTGCCGTCGTTGTCTGCCAGGCCGAGGCCGACCGAGTAGTCGCCGATTTTGCCGCCAACCGAAGCGATGACTTTGTCGTTAGCATTGCCGGTTGCGTCCATGACGCCCAAAGCAAGGGTCCAGCCGGACATGTTGTACGAACCGTACAGACCGGTCTGCGACAGCGACGGGGCAGCGATGCCGCGCAGCGAGTTCGACGAGTGCGACAGGTGAACGGTGAAGTCACCAGCCGAATAGATGGCTTCGATGCCTTCAGCGCCATTGCCGCGCGAGTCGTAAGCGTCCCAGCCGAAGTAGCCACGGGCGTTGGTGTTGGTCACCAGGCCAGACCAACGCAGGCCGGTCAGGCCAACGGATGGTGTGTACAGACCAGGCATCGATTCGATGGCGCCCAGGATGTTACCAGCGGCAACGGTCAGGCCACCGGCACGAACGTAGACGCGAGCGCCGTTAACTGCGGAACCAGTGTTTTCGTCCGAACGGATACGAACGCGAGCGCCGAAGGTCACGCCGTTGTCAGCGGTGGTCGAACCGTCGATGTTGACGGTCATACGCTTTTCCAGCTGGGTCTTCTGGGCAGCGATGCTGTTGTAGCGCAGACCCATACGGGCGTCGCCGGAGAACTTCACTTCTGCAGCAGCCACAGACGCGGTCAGTGCCAGCGCGGTGGTCGCAATAAGAATCTTTTTCATCGTTTTCCCTCGTTGCTTCTCAAGGTGCGGCCCAACTCAGGGGAATCCGAATTGGGAATGATTGTGTTTCACTCTGAACGGCTTTGATTGCAATCCGAACCCACTGGCTGACAGGAACATGCCTCCATCGTGGTGCAGGTATGCCACAGTCTTGCCTTGCCAGCCGTTTGGGCGACCTGTCGATGCGCGCAAGGCCGGCTGCGATCACGGCCTTGTCTGGAAAAGCCTTGTTCGACC
>JAUSPL010000604.1 GCA_030656535.1 Gemmobacter sp. | reverse complement strand
ACAGCGAAACCCCTTTGATCGCAAATCAAACACCCGTAAACGATCGTCATACGCGGTGTGGTGACGGAAAGTTCATCACCGCTTGCGTTTGCACCCGCACCAGCGTTCCTGTAAGCCTGCACAACCATAAAGATGGATGAGTGCCAATGATACGCCCCAGTGTGCTTCTGATGTGCAGTGCCTTGGCACTTGCGGCCTGTGATACCTCTGCCTCGCGGCTTGGATCTGATGGACGACCCTTGCCTCAGGTCTACAAGTTGAACGCCGCCAACGAGGGCCGGGTTCAGCTTCGAATCGCGGACTCGGTCAATAGCCTGCGCAAGGCCAAGGGCCTGACGCCCGTTGCTTTGAACGCGTCCCTTAACGCCGCTGCAGCGACCCATGCACGCGACATGTCCGTGCAAAACCGCCCCTGGCACTTCGGCTCTGACGGTTCATCGCCGCCGGAACGGGTACAGCGCGCGGGCTACTCAGGAAGAATGCTGGGCGAGCTGATCTCGGAAACCTATGAAACCGAGCTGGAAACCCTGGCGGCCTGGATGGAGAACCCTGACACCCGGGCCATTCTATTGCAGCCCGAAGTCCGCGATATCGGCTTTGGCTACTATCAAGAGCCAAATGGAAAGATCTGGTGGACGATGGAAACCGGCGGCTAGAACGCTTCGGTTTCTGACAGGCAACCAAACACAGCATTGAAACACGGTCGCGCCTGAACGCAGACCGTGTTTCTGTTATTGGTTGTGTCAGGGGAACACGGCGATCTGCGTCCCGACCCTGACCATGGAATAGATTTCTTCCATCTCTTTGTCTGTGACTGCGATACAACCATCGGTCCAGTCACGGCCCCGATTGCGGTCGTTTTGCCTGTTCGCGCGCCCGTGAATGAAAATGTCACCGCCTGGTGACTTGCCGGACGCGCGGGCGACCTGGACATCGTTGGCGTTGGGATAAGACATGCCAATCGACAGATGAAACTGGCTGTCGGGGTTCTGCCGGTCAATGATGTATACCCCTTCGGGCGTGCGACCGTCACCCTCAAAGGCCTTGTGACCCTGAGGAGAAAAGCCAAGCGCGACGTCGTACTGACGCAGGACCTTGTTGTGGTGCAACAGATACATCTTGCGTGCGGATTTATGGACTTCTACCCGAGTCACTTCGGGACCGTTGTACGATTTGAACTTGCCTGAAGAGCATGCTGACAGGCCAATTGCCACCGCCAGCACCAAAAGCACTCTGAAAATCCGCATGTCTTGCCTGCCGTCCTGCTATTTTATTTTGCAGCACAATAGCTGATTCTATCTGATGGGGAAAGCGGGCTCAGGCGTCAGGCCCATGCTTGGACAGCCTGTTTTCGATGGCCTGCAAGCGGCTGAGAACCTCATCGCGGTACGCATCGGTCCTTTCACCTTCTTCGACATTGTGGGCCTCTTGCATCGAGTTGACGATCAAACCCACCAGCAGGTTCACCACGGCAAACGTGGTGACCATGATGAACGGCACGAAAAACGCCCATGCATAGGGAAACTGTTCCATCACTGGACGAACGATGCCCATAGACCAGCTTTCCAGCGTCATGACCTGAAACAGCGTATAGGCCGACATGCCAAGTGTCCCGAACCATTCCGGAAAAGCAGCGGCAAACAGCTTGGTCGCCATGACTGCGCCAATGTAGAATATGATTGCCATCAGCAGGAATACTGACCCCATGCCCGGCAGCGCGGTGACAAAGCCCTCGACCACGCGGCGCAGTCTGGGGGCGACCGAAATCACCCGCAGAACCCGCAGGATGCGCAGGGCGCGCAGCACTGACAGCGATCCCGAACCGGGGATCAACGACACTCCGACGATCACGAAATCAAACAGATTCCACCCGGATGTAAAGAACCTTGGCCCTCGGGCCACCAGCTTGGCAACCAGTTCTGCAACAAAAATCCCCAAACAGATACGATCCAGCGCAACGATCAGCCCCCCCCAACGGGCCATCAACGTGCCCGAGGTTTCCATTCCCAGGACCACTGCGTTCAGCAAGATCACCGCGATGATCGCGTTGCGGATGCGGGGTGTATCAAGCCAGACGTCAAGGCTTTGGCGCAGCGTCATAATTGAGGGTCCTGTTGTTGTGTCAGCGCGCCATATGGGGACGGAAGAACCGGGCGACAAGTTCGACATGTGGCGACCAGCGGAATTGGTCGACAACCTGCACCCAGTCCAGCGCATACCCTGCCTCTAGCAGTATCTTGGCATCGCGGGCAAATGTGACCGGATTGCAGGAAACCGATGCGATGACTGGGGTCCGGGCCTCGGCAAGCGCGCGGATCTGGGCTTCTGCTCCGGCGCGCGGCGGATCAACTACCGCGGCGTCAAACTTCTTCAGGTCTTCGGGCAACAGTGGGTTCCGAAACAGGTCACGGACCTCGGTCGAAACGTGCCGCAGGCCCACGGCTGTTCTCCAGCCCGCATTCAGGGCGGTCAACATGGTCGCGTCCGATTCAACGGCATGGACCTCGGCCCGATCCGCAAGAGGCAGCGCAAAGGTGCCGCACCCTGCAAACAGATCCACCACACGCCGCGCCGAACCGATTGCATCCCGCACTGCGGCCAACAAGGCGTCCTGACCGGGCTCTGTCGCCTGCAAAAAGGCCCCGGGCGGCAGCGGCACTCTGGCTTGCCCCAGCGCGATCAGCGGCGGGCTCCGCTGCGCAATCGACTCGCCATCCCAGGTCAGGCGCGCGATATCATGCGCTTCGGTCAGCGCCGCCAGCGATTGTTGCAGCGCGGCATCGATCGGTTTGCCGCCCGTCACCGCGATATCCAGCCCGGTCAGGCTGCGGGTTATGGTCAAGGACAGCTCGCCCTTGCGTGAGGCCCCGGCAAGGGTAATCGCCTCCAGCGCCGGAAAGCTTGCGATCAGATCGGGGTGCAGCAACAGACATCCGGGCACGCCGACCAACTGGTCCGATCCGCGCATGTGAAAGCCCAGCGTGACCCCGGCCTTGGTCCGGCGTGCGGAAAGCGTTGCCCGGCGGCGGGTGCGCGGTGGCGATGTGATGATGGGCCGAAATACAGCCTCGACGCCCTGTGCCAGCAAGGCGGTTTGCACCACCTGCTGTTTCCACCCGGCGACAAATTCATCGCGCGCATGCTGCAAGGCACATCCACCACAGGCCCGCGCATGGGCGCACGGCGGCTTTAGCCGATCCGGAGACGGCGTCAGGATACGCGGGGCGTCGATGCGGTCGCCGGTGCGCGACCCTTCTACCACCTCGCCCGGCAGCGCGCCGGGGATGAAAACCTGTGTGCCTGTCGGGTCGCGGGCGATGCCATCGCCAAGGTGACCCAGGCGGTCAATCGTCAGGGTCATTCTGTTGCCTCTTCAATACCGATGAAGCCGCCTGATTGACGGTTCCAATAGCGGGCGTAAAGGCCTTGTTTGGCCAACAAGTCGGAATGGGTGCCCTGCTCCACGATCCGGCCATCATCCAGCACGACAATCCGGTCCATCTCGGCGATGGTCGACAGCCGGTGCGCGATTGCCAGCACCGTTTTGCCAACCATTGCGCGGGTCAAGGCCGCCTGAATATGCGCCTCAACCTCTGAATCCAGGGCACTGGTGGCCTCATCCAGCACAAGAATGGGCGCGTCCTTGAGGAAGGCCCGTGCCAGCGCGACCCGCTGCCGCTGTCCGCCTGAAAGCCGCACCCCGCGTTCGCCCAAATGCGCGTCGTACCCGGTGCGGCCCTTGTAGTCCTTCAGTCCCAGAATGAAGTCGTGCGCTTCCGCGGATCGCGCGGCGGCAATCACCTCGGCCTCGGTCGCGTCGGGACGACCGTACAGGATGTTGTCACGCGCTGACCTGTTGAACATAGCGGTTTCCTGCGTGACCATGCCGATATTGCGCCGCAAGGATTCCTGCGTCACGGTGCGCACATCGTGGCCATCAATCAGGATCCGCCCCTTTTCCGCATCATAGAGCCGCAACAACAGGGCGACCATTGTCGATTTGCCTGCCCCCGAAGCACCAACGATCCCCAGTCTTTCGCCAGGCTTCACGTGAAGGTCCATGCCGTCGATGCCACCCTGTGTGCGGCCATATGCAAAACCTACGCCCTCAAACTGGATGTCGCCCGTCACCCTGCCCAGCGTGACAGCGTCCGGCGCGTCGGTCAGCGTGTGAGGCGGGGTCAGGGTCCGCATGCCGTCTTCGACCTCGCCGACGCTTGCGTAGATGCTCATCAACGAAAAGCTGACCCAGCCGGTCATTTGCGCGATCCGGATCGAAATCGCACCTGCGGCCGCGATATCCCCTGTGGTGGCAATGCCCTTGGACCACAAGACCACCGTGCCTCCGATCAGCAAGACCGGCAGAGTGCCTGCAATGGTCATCAGCCCCAGCCGGAACCAAGCCGAGATGACCCCAAAATCAATGGCCCGCTCGCGGTAGATGCCCATCGAGGTCAGGGCGGCCTTGTCTTCGAAATCCGCGCTGGCGAACAGCTTGACGGTCTTGATGTTGGTAATGGTGTCGACCACCTGCCCCGTCACGTTGGCGCGCGCCGCAGCACGGGCCGCTGAACTGGCACGGACCCGAGGCAAAAAGGCGCGGATCAGGCCCAGATAGATGACCAACCACACCGTCAACGCCATGGCGACCCGTGCGTCGATCGTCAGCAGCAAAACGGCCGACCCCACCAGAGAGGCCAGCGCAAAGGCGACAACGTTGATCACCTCGACCGACACATCTGTCATCGCGCGGGCGGCTTGCATCTGTTTTTGTGCGATCCGCCCCGCGAAATCATTGTCAAAGAACGTCACCGACTGACCCATGGTCCATCGGTGCAAGCGTGACAGCACCAATGGCATCAAGTTCGGCCCCACAATCACCGAGTTTGCTGCAGATGAAGCGGCAAAGATCGCCGGACGTATCACG
>JAUSPL010000603.1 GCA_030656535.1 Gemmobacter sp. | reverse complement strand
GCTGTCGCACCGCGATTTCGACGGGTTTTCGCTGGCCAGTTTCTCTGCGGCGCCCGATACCGCCATCGGCATGACGCAACAGTTCGGCCTGTCGCCCCGGTTCATCGATTTCGTGCCGATGGGCGGGGTGGCGGGCATCGTGTCGGTGCGCCGGGCTGCGCGCGCGGTGCAGTCGGGCGACGCCGATGTGGTGGCGTGTGTGGCCGCCGATACCAACGGGGTCCAGAGCTTCCGCCACGGGCTGGAAAATTTCTCGCGCACGTCGCAAGATGCGGTTTACCCCTACGGCGCGGGCGGGCCCAATGTCAGTTTCGCGCTGATCGCCGCCAATTTCATGTCCAAGACTGGGGCACAGCGCGAGGATTTCGGCAAGCTGTGCGTGGCCATGCGCGACAATGCCCTGCGCAACCCCAATGCGCTGATGAAAAAGCCGCTGAGCCTTGACGATTACATGGCTGCGCGGTCCATCGCGGCGCCTATCCACCTGTTCGATTGCGTGATGCCTTGTGCAGGGGCCGAAGCTTTCCTTGTGATGCGCGAAGAGACGGCCAAGGCGCAGGGATTGCCCTATGCGCGGCTGATGTCGTCGATCGAGCGGCACAATGCCTTTTCCAATGACCCGGTGCAGATCCGGGGCGGCTGGGCTGCCGACATGCCGGAATTGTGGGCCATGGCCGGGATCGCCCAAGGCGCGGTCGATGTCGTCAATACCTATGACGACTATCCGTTCGTCTGCATGATGCAGTTCGAGGATCTGGGCTTTTGCCGCAAGGGCGAAAGCCCGGATTTCGTGCGCCAGCACAGTTTCACCATCGACGGCAGTTTTCCGCACAACCCGACCGGGGGGCAGTTGTCTGCCGGGCAGGCCGGCTGTGCCGGTGGTCATATGGGCATCACCGAGGCACTCCGTCAGGTGACGGGACAGGCGGGCCCCACACAGGTCGCGGGCGCGCGGCGGGCGCTTGCGTCCGGGTTCGGGATGATAAATTTCGACCGCGGGCTAGGCTCTGGTGCGGTCATTCTGGAGGGCACGGCATGACAGGTCCCTTTCCACCGCCCGGCCGCAAGAACCCGCTGACATTGACCCGCGTGCCGCTGTTGCCGCCCAAGGCGCGGTCGCGCAAGGCGCATCTGTTGACCGCTGCCGCAGCAACGGGCCGCTTTGCCCTGCCGTGTTGCGGGGGATGTGGGGCGTTTGCCTTTCCGGTGCCCGAGGCGTGCCCTGTCTGCCTGTCGCCCGATCTGCCGATGACCGATGCGCCTGCGACGGCGGTGCTTTTGTCGCAGACCGTGGCCGAGGTCCCGGCAGACAGCTATTTCCGCGAGCGCAGCCCGTGGCGGGTGGGATTGGTCAAGATGGACGCAGGCCCCACCGCACTTGTGCATCTGCATCCGGGCTGTGTCACAGGCGACGTGGTGCGGCTTTCGTTGCTGCTGGACCGGGCGGGGCAGGCGGTGCTGCATGCTGCACCCAAGGGGAACACCGACATGACCACAGATCCGCAATGGCATGAGATGACCGCCCACCCCCGCCACCGCCGTGTTCTGATCACGGACGCGCGCGGGTTCGGCGCAGCCCAGATCGCGGCCAGCCTGAAGAAGGCGGGCGCGCGTGAGGTGGTGCTTGGTCTGCCCGAAGCGTGGAAACCGTTTGACGGGCGCGGGTTGGACGGGCTGACGGTTCTGCCGCTGGATATGGGGTCCGAACGGTCCGTGGCCGATTTCGTGCGCGACCACGGCCACAAGGTCGAGATCGTCGTGAACACCGCCGACCACCCCCGCCCGATGGCCGCCGCCACCCCGCAAGCCCTGCGCGAGGCGTTAGAGGCTGTGGCGCTTGGGCCGCACCGCTTGGCGGCCGCTTTGGCGCCGGTGATGGTTGCGCGGGGGGCGGACGGGCCTTACGGCGCTGCGGCCTGGGTCAACGTGCTGTCGGTGCATGCGCTGGCGCCAATGCCTGCAATGGCGGTGTATAGTGCGGCCCATGCCACGGCCCTTGCACTGTCACATGGGCTGCGGGCCCAACTGGCGGCGGGGGGTGTGCGGCTGGCCAACCTGTTTGCCGGTCCGCTGGACAGCCCCGGATTTCAGCCCATGCCCCACCCCAAGGTGTCGGCTGGCGCGGTTGCAGGCGCAGTGCTGAACGCGCTGACGCGTGGGCTGGAAGAGGACGCCATCGGCGATGTCGCCCGTGATCTGATGCAGCGGCTGGCCGAAAATCCCAAGGCCGTCGAACGAGACCTGAGAGGCTGACCCATGACCCTGCTTGATACGCTTGTTGCTGCCCTTGGGGCCGGGTCGGTCCGGGTGGTTGACCTGACCCAGACCCTGACCGAAGATTTCCCCATCATCGCCCTGCCGCCCGAATTGGGGCAATCTGCCCCTGTTCGGATCGAGCGGATTTCAAATTATGACGCGTCCGGGCCGGGCTGGTACTGGAACAACCTCAGCTTTGGCGAACACACCGGCACGCATTTCGATGCGCCGATCCATTGGCACACCGGGCGTGATCTTGCGCAGAACACGGTCGATACCATGCCCGTGGGTCAGATGGTTGCGCCCGCCTGTGTCATCGACTGCTCGGCCCATACTGACCCCGATCACCTGCTGACTGTGGCCGAGGTTCAGGCGTGGGAAGGCCAGCATGGCCCGGTGCCCCAAGGCGCATGGGTCTTGATGCGCAGCGACTGGTCGCGGCGGTCGGGCGCAGCCTATGCCAATCTGCAGGCCGACGGTGCCCATACGCCCGGACCGGACGCCGAGGTGATGCGCTATCTGGTGCACACGCGCGGCATCCTTGGGTTCGGCACCGAAACCATCGGCACCGATGCCGGGCAGGGTGGCCATTTCACGCCGCCGTATCCGGCCCATCACTATCTGCATGGCGCGGGGCGATATGGGCTGCAATGCCTGACCAACCTGCACTTGCTGCCGCCGACAGGGGCCGTGCTGATCACCGCACCTTTGAAAATCCATCATGGTTCCGGCAGCCCATTGCGGGTTCTGGCGCTGGTTTCCGAAAGGGTCTGACATGCGCATCTATTGGCAAAGCTTTATCGACGCCACGTCCAGCGCCGCCTATCTGGCAAAGCTGTCCGAGGTTCTGAACACCATCGCGAGCCCCGGCACATCGGTGCATGTGCACGGCATCAGCCCGCCCGATCGAAGCTTTGGCCGCTTGTCGGAATTTCGCTGTGCGGTGCAGGCGATCGACAATGGCATCGGCGCCGAGGCTGACGGATATGACGCCATCGTCATGGGTCATTTTCAGGACCCGGGGCTTTATGAGCTGAAATCTGCCGTCGGCATCCCGGTCATCGGCACCGGCGAGGCAACCTTGCATCTGGCGGCCCAGATGGGGCGGATGATCGGGTTGGTCACCCTGGATGACGTCTTTCGAAACATGCACCGCGAGCAGGCGGACCTGTACGGGCGTGGGGGCCGGATCGCGTCGGTCGCCGGGCTGAATGCCGATCCGTCGGATTTCTCGGCGGCGTTCGCAGGCGATGTGGCTGCCAAGGACAGGATGATCGCCGCACTGCGGGCTGTGGCCGAGCCGATGGTGGCGGCGGGGGCAGATGTGATCGTGCCTGCGGGCGTGTTGCCCGGACTGTTGATCGGGGGCGAATATGGCCTGCGGATCGGGCACGCCCCGGTGGTGAATTGCGCGGCGGTGGCCTTGATGCAGGCCGAAATGCAGGTGCGGCTGTTCCGCCTGAACGGGCTGGAGCCGTCGCGCGGTCCGTTCTGCGCCCGAGCGCCCCAGCAGGCGATAGATGATTTTCGCGCGCTGGCGGCAAACGGGCGATCAGACCGCTAGGGGACGGATGGGGTTGTGGCGGCGGCCTTGTCAGCGGTGAAGCATTCATGCGCAAGGGATCGCGGCCTGCGTCTGGGTGGATGAATTTGCATATTTCATACTTGAAAGGCATTGGCGTTGCAGTAAGCTGCCTTGGCGCGCGACCCAAGCCAGAAAGGCACTTGAATGACACCGCTACATCCGCTCAAGGGACCGAATAAACTGAAGCTTGGTGTTTTCGCGGCCAATGCCGATGGCGGGCTGGCGATCACGGATGTGCCCGAACGGTGGCGAGCTACCTGGGATGACAATCTGGCGACGGCGCAGATCGCCGACCGCGCCGGGCTGGACTTTTTCCTGCCGATCGCCCGCTGGGCCGGTTTTGGCGGAAAGAACAAGGTTCGGGAATGGTCGTTCGAAACCTTTACCTGGGCGGCAGGTCTGGCGGCGGCGACGCAGCGGATTGGCCTGTTCATGACGGTGCATGTGCCGCTGGTGCACCCCTTGTACGCCGCCAAGGCGCTGGCGACTGTTGACCATATCAGCCACGGACGGGCGGGCCTGAACATCGTCTGCGGCTGGAACCCCAAGGAATTCGGGATGTTCAACATTCCATTGGTTGAAAAGGGGTACGATCAGGCCGCCGAATGGCTTGCGGTGATCGAAAAGGCGTATGCATCTTCAGAACCGTTTGATTTTGCGGGTGACTATTACAAGCTGACCAATGCCGTCAGCCGCCCGGCCAGTCTGCAATCGCCGCGTCCGGTGACAATGAACGCGGCCTTTGGCGGGCCGGGCCGTGACTTTGCAGCCGCCAATTGTGACTACCTGTTCACAACGTTCACAGATATTTCGCAAGCAGGTCAACATGTTGCGGACATACGTTCGCGCAGTGCGCACATCGGACGCGATGTGGGCGCCTACACGGTGTGCCATGTCGTCTGCCGCGACACGCAGGCCGAGGCCGAGGCGTATTACGAACGCTATGCCGCGACAGAGGCCGATCATGCCGCCGTCGACGCGCATATGGCGGGCAAGAAAGAGTTTTCGTCGTCGCATGACAGCAGTGCCTATGACCTTTACCGCAAGCGCTTTGGCGGGGGGGCGGGCAGCTACCCGCTGGTCGGCACACCGGAACAGGTGGCCGAGGAAATGGCCGCCATCGCTGCCGAAGGCTATGAAGGCATTGCCCTTAGCTTTGCCAACTATCTCTATGAATTGCCATATTTTTGCGACCGTGTCTTGCCGTTGTTGCGCAGCAGGGGACTGCGGACATGACGCCTCATGATCTGTTGGCGCAACAGGCGCAGGCGGGGGGCGACCGCCCGCTGTTCATCTTGCCTCAGAAGGTGCGCGACCTGTGGGGGGCAGATCGCAACATCTGGTCCTATGCCGATGTCTTTGCTGCAGTTTCCGCGCTGGCCGCGTCTTATGCCGGGGCGGGCTATGGCGTTGGCCACCGGGTTGCCTTGCTGTTGGAGAACCGGCCCGCGCATTTTCTGCACTGGTTGGCGCTGAACAGTCTGGGTGTAAGTGTCGTCCCGGTGATCCCCGATTATACCCCGGCAGAGCTTTCGCATCTGCTGACGCACTCGGAGGCTGCGCTGCTGGTGGTGCTGCCGGGCCGTAGCGCGCAGGTTGCCACAACCGCAAGCCAATGCGGTGTGGCCGTGGTGTTGGATACCGACCTTCCGCCACCCGCGCCCGAGCGGTGCGATGTGCAGCCCGGTGAGTGTGCGCTGATCTACACCTCGGGTACGACGGGGACACCCAAAGGCTGCATCTTGTCGAACACCTATTTCCGGCAGTGGGGCGATTGGTACAAGGCGCAGCGCGGCGCGATATCGCTGCGCGACGGGGTCGAACGGCTTTTGACTCCGCTGCCAGCCTTTCATGTCAATGCAATGGCCCATTCGTTCATGGGGATGTTATCGGTCGGCGGCGCGCAGGTGATCGTGGACCGCTTTCACCCGTCAACCTGGTGGGATATGGCGCGTGAAACCGGGGCGACCTGTTTTCACTATCTGGGTGTGATGCCTGCGATCTTGTTGGCCATTGCGCCCAAGGACACTGACCGTGACCACGGCTTGCGCTTTGGTTTGGGGGGTGGGGTTCATCCTGACCACCACGCTGCATTCGAGGCCCGGTTCGGGGTGCCCTTGCTGGAAGGCTGGGCGATGACGGAAACAGGCGGTGCCTGTCTGTTTTGCGCGGCAGAAGATCCGCGCCACGTTGGCGGACGCTGCATCGGAACACCGTCGCGCCCCGGTCCGGAAATGGACATGCGGATCGTCGATGACGCGGGCGCAGATGCGGTCACGGGCACACCGGGCGAAATGTGGCTGCGCGCGGCGGGCGATGACCCGGCGCGGGGGCTGTTTTCGGGCTATTTGAAAAACCCGCAGGCCACGGCAGAGGTATGGCAAGACGGCTGGTTCCACACCGGCGATATCGTGCGACAAGACGCGGCGGGCAGCGTCTATTTCGTCGATCGCAAGAAAAACATCATCCGCCGCTCGGGCGAGAACATCGCGGCGATCGAAGTGGAAAGCGCAATCGCAAGCCACCCTGACGTTGCGCAGGTCGCTGTTGTGGCCGTGCCTGACCCGCTGCGCGACG
>JAUSPL010000601.1 GCA_030656535.1 Gemmobacter sp. | reverse complement strand
ACATCCAGAATGGTCTGCGCATCGGTCATTGAAAGGTCTTTCGCGGATCGAACGCGTCACGGACGCCTTCAAAGATGAATACAAGCAGCGACAACATGATCGCAAAGACCGAAAAGGCGGTGAACGCCAACCACGGCGCTTGCAGATTCTGCTTGGCCTGCAAGGTCAACTCGCCCAGCGACGGGGCCGACGACGGTAGGCCGAAACCAAGGAAATCCAACGCCGCAAGGCTGGAAATCGTGCCCGTGACAATGAAGGGCAACATGGTCAGGGTTGCCACCATCGCATTTGGCAGCACATGACGGAACATGATGACCCAGTCGCTGACGCCCAGCGCCCGCGCCGCACGAACATATTCAAAGTTGCGTGCTCGCAGGAATTCTGCCCGCACCACACCGACAAGCGCTGTCCAGCCAAACAACGTCATCAATATGACCAGCAGCCAGAAATCCATCTGCCAGATCGCGCCAACAATGATGATGATGTAAAGGCTGGGGGTTGACCCCCACAGCTCTATCAACCGCTGAAACAGCAGGTCTGTCAGGCCACCGAAATACCCTTGGACCGCGCCAGCCAGGATGCCGATCAGCGATGTGGTCAAGGTCACGATCAGCGCAAATGCAACCGAAAGCCTGAACCCGTAAATCACCCGCGCCAGCACATCCCGCGCGGTGTCATCCGTGCCCAGCAGGTGCCGCGCATCGGGCGCGGACGGGGCCGAGCCGCCGATGTCATTCACGGTATTGAACGAATACGGGATCAGCGGCCAGACCATCCACCCAGGCGTTACCGGCTGGCCGTCGATGCTGCCGGTCAGTGCCTGTTGCGTCGCGTCATCTGGGTCGTCCAAGCACAATTCCGCCCCGCCGGTGCGGATCAGACAAGCCACCTCGGCATCGCGATAGACAGCTTCGGTCTGAAAATCCCCGCCAAACGCGGTTTCCGGATAGAACTTGATGATTGGCGTGTAGAACTCGCCTTTGTAGCGGATCAGGATCGGCTTGTCGTTGGCCAGAACCTCGGCGAACAAGGACACGCCGAACAGAACCAGAAACACGATCAGCGACCAATAAGCCCTGCGATTGGCGGTAAAGTTGCGCCAGCGGCGTTGGTTCAAAGGGGACAACGTCATGTCAGGACTCGCGCCGGTCAAAGTCAATGCGTGGGTCGATCCAGACATACATCAGGTCTGACAAGATACCGACCACCAGCCCCATCAGGCCAAAGACATAAAGCGTGCCAAAGATCACCGGATAGTCCCGCGCCACGGCCGCCTCGAACCCCAGTCGCCCCAGACCATCCAGCGAAAAGATCGTCTCGATGATCAGGCTGCCACCAAAGAACACCGACACGAACACCGCAGGGAACCCCGCCACAACGATAAGCATCGCGTTGCGGAAGACATGACCATACAGCACCCGCGATTCCGTCAAACCCTTGGCGCGGGCGGTCATGACGTACTGTTTGCGGATTTCATCCAGAAAACTGTTCTTTGTCAGCAAGGTCAGCGTGGCAAAGGCGGAAATGGTCGATGCAAGAACGGGCAAAGCGATGTGCCAAAGATAGTCCAGCGCCTTGCCCCCCCAGGACAGCTGATCAAAGTTGTCCGAGGTCAGGCCCCGCAAGGGAAACCACTGGAAATACGATCCGCCCGCGAACAGAACCAACAGCAGAATGGCGAACAAGAACCCCGGGATCGCATAGCCGACGATGATCGCGCCCGAGGTCCATGTATCGAACGGCGTACCGTCGCGCACCGCCTTGCGGATCCCAAGCGGGATCGACACCAGATAGGCAATCAGCGTGGACCACAGGCCAAGCGTGATGGACACCGGCATTTTTTCCAACACCAGATCAACGACCGAGATGGACCGGAAATAGCTTTCGCCGAAATCGAACCGCAGATAGCCCCACATCATGTTCAGAAATCGTTCCAGCGGGGGCTTGTCGAACCCGAACTGACGCTCAAGATCGGCGATGAATTCTGGCGGCAGGCCTCGGGCCCCCAGATACCGATCATTTGTGCCCGGTTGATCAAAGGACGGCGCCGCGTCGTTGCCCGCGCCGGAAAACCCGCCGAACACATCACCCTGCCCCTCCATCCGGGCGATGATCTGTTCGATAGGGCCACCTGGCACAAACTGGACCAGGGTAAAGTTGATAATCATGACGCCAAGCAGCGTTGGCAAGATCAGCAGCAGCCGCCGGAGGATATAGGATGCCATCTGTTCCCCGGATCAGCGCAGCGCGCCAGCGGCCCGAAGGGCTGCGGCCTTGTCGGCATTGAACCACCAGAAATCCAGTACGCCGTCGGAATAGACCGGCAGCGTTTCAGGATGATCAAACATGTCCCAATAGGCGACCCAGGTCTTGTCGTTATACCACAGCGGCACCATCAGCCGATTGTACCGCAGAACCCTGTCCAGCGCCCGCATCGCGATATCACGATCCTCGGTCGTCTGTGTGTTCAAGGCAATATCGATCACCTTGTCGACCAACGGATCGGTCAGGCCAGCGGGGTTGAAGCTGCTGCTGACGGCGGCTTCGCGCGACCCATAGGATTGCATCAGCCCCGTACCCGCATCAAGGAACGCCCGATAGTTGGCGAACACCATGTCGTAATCGCGATCCCGGGTGCGCAACGTGTATTGGGCTGGGTCCATTTTGTCGACACGCAGGTCAACACCCAGATTGCGCAGGTTCTGACCAAAGCTGTTGATGACAGATTCGACCGTCGCAGACCCGGATGCGTTCAAAGGAAAGTGGATGCGCAGCGTCTGGCCTGCTGCGTTACGGCGGACGCCGTCGCTGCCCACGGCCCAGCCCGCAGCATCCAGCAACCGTCCCGCCCGACGGATATTGCGTCGGTCACCAAGCTCTGCCGGGCTGGATTCGTGCGCCACGACCGCAGGTTCGGTCAACAGATCAGGCGGGACCAGATCGCCCAGCGATTTGAACAGGTCCAACTCTGCGCCTTCCGGTACACCCTTGGCCTCAAGCGGCGAGCCCTGAGAATAGGAATACCGCTGCTTGAACAGCCCATATTGGAAGGTCGCATTGGTCCATTCAAAGTTATACGCCAGCGAAATCGCCTCGCGGACGCGCTTGTCTGCAAACACCTCGCGGCCAAGATTGAAAATGAACCCGGTGGGGGTGGGCGGCGTTCCGTCCGGAATTTCCTCGCGCACGACATGACCGGCACGCATCGCCGGGAAATCATATCCCGTTGCCCACTGTCGCGAGTTCGTCTCGGCGCGGAAGGTATATTCGCCCGCCTTGAACGCCTCGAACGCGGCGGATTCGTCAGCGAAATACTCGATCCGAATACGGTCAAAGTTGTGGCGACCCTTGTTGATGGGCAAGTGCCATCCCCAATAGTCGGGGTTGCGCCGGTAAACGAGGCGACGGTTCACCTCGCGTGTGTCCAGCACATAGGGGCCTGACCCGGGTGCCGCATCCATCCGCGACTCGTCCAGCCGTGCGCCGTTGTCTTCATACCACTTGCGCGGGAAAACCGGCGTTCCGCCCACCTGATCGATCAAGCTGCGTCGTGGAATGTTTTCAGCAAAGGTGAACTTGACCGTGTGATCATCCAGCGCCTCGGCGGACAGGACGATTTTCTTGACTGCAGCGGCATAAGACGGCAGCCCCTGATCCAGGAACAGGTTGTGGCTGAACACGACGTCATGCGCCGTCACAGGGGTCCCGTCAGAAAACCGCGCCTCGGGGCGCATGTGGAAGATCACCCACTCCTTGCCCGGGGGGTATTCCAGGCTCTCGGCCAACAAGCCATAGCTTTCGCCGTACACATCTGCCGGGGCGGACCCGCCGGTCGGCTCTTCGCCCAGCAGGGTTTCATAGACCATTGAGGAGTAGACACCGGCACGCCCTTTTTGGGCAAAGGGGTTCATAGAATCAAACGTACCCGCCGCCCACAATGCGATCTCGCCGCCTTTGGGCGCATCGGGGTTCACATAGTTGAAGTGCGTGTAATCAGCAGGATAGCTGAGCGTGCCATAGTAATTGTAGCCATGGGTGCGGATCACGTCACCTTGCGTTTGGGCCAAGCCGGGAATCGCCAGCGTCATGGCAAACATCAACCCGCCCAAAAGACCACGCGAAAGGTCTTTCGGCATCACCCTAGCTTTCAGCCCGCGCTGCGTCTCCAGCATGTGCTCATTCTCCCCATGCGCCTGCGAGGTATGCCCCCGTTCCCGGTTTGTCAGGGTAACGGGCCGGGCCGTCGCTCCGCAAGTTGCGTTTGCGTGAAAGCACCGAAACATAAAGATTAAGCCGCCCAAAAGGGCGGCCTTATGCGGCGACAGC
>JAUSPL010000594.1 GCA_030656535.1 Gemmobacter sp. | reverse complement strand
CACGGGCCGGGTGCATCTGACATCGGTGGTGGGCGGGCCCGATCTGATCTTTCAGGCGATGCCGGATGCCGATGACCGGGCAAAAGCCCTGCGCGACGGTACGGCACAGGTTGCGACAAATCTGCCCTATGCGGCCGACCTGGGGGCAAGGGTGACGCGGGTGGAAACCCTGAACCCGGTGGCGATCATCTTCTTGATGAATGCGATCAGCGGCCCCTTGACCGACAGCCGCCTGCGCCGCGCGCTGGATCTGGCGCTGGACCGTGATGCGTTGGTGCGCGATGTGATGGCACATGGGGCGACGCCGTTGAACGGGTTTGTCAGTCCGGCGCATTTCGGTGCGGGCCAGGCACCGGCCCCGTCGCGTGATCTGACACTGGCGCGCAGGTTGTTGGCCGAGGCCGGATACCCGGACGGTCTGACCCTTGGCGTGTCTTGCCCGACGCGCCTGCCGGACGAGGCGGTGCGCCTGACGGCGGCCCTGGGCCAGCAGTTGCAGCAGATCGGCGTCACCCTGGACGTGACCTTTCACGAAGACCGCGAGGCCTATGCCCACATGGTGCGGCGCAAGGAAATCCGTGATCTTGCGGTGTTCGACAGCAGCCCGCTGTCCACCTATCGCGTGCTGGTCGAAAAGCTGGATGCGCGGGTGAAGGGGTCATGGTGGGAAGGCTATCACAACCCACAGGTCGAAGCGCTGATCGATCAGGGCCGGGTGTGCACCGACGAAACCGCGCGCGCGGCGATCTATGCGCAGGCCTATGCCGTGATGCAGGACGATCCGGCGTGGTTGACGCTGTATAACCCGATCCGCGTGACAGGAATTGCCGGTCAGCATCCGGGTTTTGCCCTGGGGTCCGATGCGGTGCTGGATGCGACCCGCCTTCCGCAGGTGACGACGCATGGCTGATCTTATCGTCGTTGGCGCGTATGTGATCACGATGGACCCGGCACGTCGGGTGATCCCCAACGGCGCCATCGCCGTGGCGCAGGGCAAGATCATCGCCGTTGGCACCACCCAGGACATCACGCGCGACCACTCCGCGCCGGAAACCATCGACGCCGCAGGCAAGGTGATGCTGCCCGGCCTGATCGACGTGCACGCCCATGCCGGGCACGGCTTGATCAAGACCATGGGGATGGAACAGGGCAACCATTGGGAAGACTTGTGTGGCGAGGTCTACACCACCGCCTCGCCCCCCGAGTTCTGGTATGCCGAAGCCCGCCTTGCCGCGCTGGAACGGCTGCGCTTTGGGGTGACATGTGGCGTGTCTTTGCTGGGGGGCGGTGACACCATCATGCGCACCGATGATCCCATCTATGGCGCGGCGCATTGCGACGGCGTGGTTGATATCGGCACCCGATCCGTCGTGGCCATCGGCCCCACCCGTGCCCCGCATCCGCGCACCTATGCCACCCGCGACGCGCAAGGCCGCCCGGCACCCTATCCGGTCAGCTTTGACCGGCAGTTGGCGACGTGCACGGCGCTGCTTGATCGCTGGCATGGCGTGCAAACAGTGAATATCGCGCTGCTGTATCCCGTGCTGCGTGATGAACACGAGGCCAACATGGACCCGGCCGCCTATGCCGAGGCGACGCGCCAGGCACGGATGGTGCGCGGCCTGTCGCGCGACCGGGGGGTGATGTTCACACAAGACGGGCACTGGCGCGGATCGGTCCGGCGGGCGCGCGACCTGGACCTGCTGGGCCCGGATGCGCTGCTGTCGCATTGCATCGACCTGCATGACGACGAGATCACGCTGTGCGCCGAAACCGGGACGCGGGTGGCGCATAACCCGTCGGCCATCGCGTCGGTCATGGGCCGGTGTCCCGCGATTGAATTGATCGAGGCCGGCGCGGTCGTCGCCATCGGGTCTGACGCAACGGCGCCTGACCGATCGGGCGACATGTTCCGCCATATGCAGCAGGCGATGCATTATCACCGCACCCATTTCCGCGACCCGTCGGTGCTTCCGCCCGGCAAGGCCCTGGAAATGGTGACGATCGATGCTGCCAAGGCGCTGGGCCTTGATCATATGATAGGCTCGGTCGAGGTGGGCAAGGCTGCGGATTTCATCTTGATCGACATGCAGCGCCCGCATCTGTACCCGCTTAACATGCAGCCGTTCCGGGTGGTCTATTTCGCCAATGGCAACGACGTGGATACCGTGGTTATCGGTGGCAAGGTGCTTTTGGCACAGTGCCGGCCGGTTCACACGGATCAGGCGGCCGTTCTGGCCGACGCGCAACGCGAAGCCGAGCGGATGATAGACCGGACCAGATCGCAAGGCCTGTTGGGGATACCGGACGGATTCTGGGGCCGGGCGCGCTATGGGGCGGCTGCGACATGAAAAAGGGGCAAATCCTGTGACCATCTACATCATCAACCCGAATTCCAGCCGGGTCGTCACCGACGGCATCGACCGCGCGATGGAGCCGTTGCGCACCGCAAGCCCGGTGCCGATTGCGGCGATCCAGATCGACGAAGGCCCCAAGGGTATCGAAACCCAGGCCCATGTCGATGGCGTGGTAAACCCGCTTCTGGCGCGCGCCGCCGGGTTGGAAGGTGACGCGTCGGCCTTTGTCGTCGCGTGTTTTTCGGACCCCGGTCTTGCGGCTTTGCGCGAACAGAGCCAGCGTCCGGTTCTGGGTATCGCCGAAAGCGCTGTGCTGACGGCAATGACGATGGGTCAGCGCTTTGGCATCTTCTCGATCCTGTCGCGGTCGGTGCCGCGTCACATGCGGATGCTGGGGGCGATGGGCGTGATGGACCGGCTGGCTGCTGACTTGCCGCTGGAACTTGGGGTGGCGGATCTGACCGACCGCAACCGCACCTTTGCCCGCCTGCGCGAGGTGGGAACCCAACTGCGCGATGCCCACGGGGCCGAGGTGCTGATCCTTGGCTGTGCCGGGATGACCAGCTATCGGGCCGATCTGTCCGAGGCGCTGGGCCGCCCGGTGATCGAGCCTTGCGAGGCGGCGGCGGCAATGGCCATTGGCCGTGTGGCACTGGCGCGCGCCTATCACCAGACGAAAGGATGACCCCGTGACCAGACTTACCGAAGCCGCGCAAGGCGTCTATGTCATTGCCGTGACCCCGTTTCATGCGGATGGCGCGATCGATCTGGAAAGCACAGACCGCATGGTCGATTTCTATCTGTCGGCGGGCGCGACCGGCCTGACCGTTCTGGGCATGATGGGCGAGGCGCAAAAGCTGACCATCGAGGAATCGCAACTGATCGTGCGCCGGATTCTGGCGCGGGTGGCGGGCCGCGTCCCGGTCGTCGTCGGCGTGTCGGCCCCCGGGTTTGCCCAGATGGCCGCGCTGACCCGGATGGTGATGGACGATGGGGCGGCGGGCGTGATGATCGCGCCGCCATCATCGGCGCGCACGGATGATCAGATCGTGACCTATTACAGTCAGGCGGCAGAGTTCATCGGTGATGTGCCCTTCGTGCTGCAGGATTTTCCGCTGGCAACCAGTGTTCAGATGTCGGTGCCGGTGATCCGGCGCATCATCAACGACCTGCCGACCTGTGTCTGCCTCAAGCACGAAGATTGGCCGGGTCTGGACAAGATCACGGCGCTGCGGGCCGAGGGTGCGTTGAACCGCCGCATCTCGATCCTGTGCGGCAACGGCGGGATGTTCTTGCCCGAGGAAATGGGCCGGGGCGCTGACGGGGCGATGACCGGTTTTGCCTATCCGGAAATGATGGTTGATGTGGTGCGCAACACGCGGGCGGGCGATCTGGATCGCGCGCAGGATCTGTTCGACGCCTATCTGCCGCTGGCGCGCTATGAACAGCAGCCCGGCCTTGGTCTGGCAGTGCGCAAATACACCATGGCTTACCGGGGGATCATCGCCAATGGCGCCTTGCGCCGCCCGGGGGGCGCCTTGAACGCAAAAACCATTGCCGAGATCGAGCGCCTGATTGCGCGGCAGGAAAAACGACTGAAGGACCTGACCTGATGGATCTGAAGATAGCTGGCAAACGCGCGCTGGTCATGGGCGCAAGCCGGGGCTTGGGCCGTGCCGTGGCCGAGGGGCTGTTGGCCGAAGGCGTCGAGGTGATCGCCGTATCGCGCAACGCTGATACCATCAAGGCCTGGGCCAAGGATGTGCCGGGTCTGACGGCGCTGTCGGCAGACCTTTCGGATCTGGCGTCGGTTGATGCGTTGATTGCGGCCATTCTGGCGATGGGCGGGGTGGATATCCTGGTCAACAACTCTGGCGGGCCTGCGCCGGGGGCTGCGGCGACTGCGCCGCGCGGTGATTGGCTGACGCAATTCGAGGCGATGGCCGCCAACCTGTTTCACCTGACCGCTGGCCTGTTGCCCGGCATGAAGGACCGCAAATGGGGCCGCATCGTCACCATCGCCTCTTCCGGGGTCGAGCAACCTATCCCGAATCTTGCCCTGTCCAACGGCATCCGCGCGGCGGTGGTCGGCTGGTCCAAGACCTTGGCCGCCGAGGTGGCCGCCGATGGCGTGACCGTCAACATCGTGATGCCGGGACGCATCCAGACCACCCGCGTCGCCGAACTTGACGCCGCGGCCGCAAACCGCACGGGCAGCACGGTCGATGCCGTGCAAAAAGCCTCGGCTGCCGCGATCCCGGCAGGGCGATATGGCCGCCCCGAGGAATTCGCGGCCATGGTGGTGTTCTTGGCGTCTGACCTTGCGTCCTATGTCACAGGCAGCCGCCTGAGGGTGGACGGCGGCGCGATCCGCTCGATCTGACGCAGATTGACGGCAAGGCGACGCCAAAGCCTGACCTTGCCGTCGATGCAAATATGGGTGCGTTCTGCGACCAGAACCTGCCCGGAATCTGCAAGGCCGGGCAAAAGGTGCACTTGGCCGTCGCGCCCCGGTTTTGCGCCCTGCGCCCTGAGGGTGGCAGGCGTCAACCGCCCTTGGCATGCAATCAACATGCCCACCGCAGCGGTTCTGGATATCGCGCAGATGATGATCTTTGACAACGTGCGGGGCTTTGTCGGTCTTGGTGTGCACCCAACCTGACCTTCGGCAACACTATAGCGGACGGTTGGAAATATATCATGAACGCTTGGTGGATTTCCACGATGCCCGGCGTGTGCCTGACCCGGAGCAGCATCACCCTTAATCGCCCGATTGGGACCGCCTGCCGGGTTGATCGGTGATGGCGTGAGGCACGCGCATGATGACGTCGTTTGCGACGTTTCTTGTGTGGGGGTCTGCGATGCGTGGGGTCTGCTTGGACTGCAGCGTCGGAATGATGAGGAAATGTTCAGGATTGTGGCGTCTGCCGGTGTCGATGGGGTAACGGTGACCCAGTTGGCGCATCGTCAGGAGTGCGCGCGGCAGCAAGTTTTGGCCTGGCATCATAGGTCGAAGAAGCAGCGCTTGTTGCCACCGTCGGGTGATGCGTTTTTGTTCCGGTAAATATATCCAGCCTGTAAAGCGCGCCGATGGCGCAGGAGCATTTTCTGGCGGCGGCCGCGATGATCGAGGCGCGGTTGAAGCATGGTCGCCCGCTCCCCTTTGACATCTCGATGGATGCCGATACCCTGGCGCGGTTGATCCGGGTGGTGGAAGCGGCCTGATCGGGCCGGGCGCCGATGTTCGGGTCTATCCCGCCTGCGGCATCGCAGGCATGTGAAGGGGTGTCGAGCGGCTGGCGGCGCTGACGTTGGGCATGTGCTGCGCCAGAAGCCGACAGGGGGGCGGTGTTGGCCTTTCGTGGGCGGCGGGGGGACCGGCCGAAACTGCTTTACTGGGTGCGCCATAGGAGTGCCATTGATCCGAGAGACAATGGCAAAGCAGGGCTTCTGCCTTTCTTGCAGGGTGCATGGGAAGGTGGCCCAATATGGGCGATTGCGGGGTGCGCCTGACCTCGGCGCAGCTGGCAATGTTACGGGAAGGCATTGATTGGCGCAGGCCGAACCGGGGTGCGCTGCCTGCTCGTGTCGGGTGATTTACCTGTCTGCATATACTTGCTTTTATTGTGTTTCCACCTGACTTGTGGTCGTCGATCGCATGTCGACCACCACCGGAAACCTCCGTGGTGATCTTGTCATTCTCAAGGCGATGATCGCTGTCTTGCCAGCGGTGAACGCCAGGATATCAGCGCCCTTGGGCGCCCATGAGCCGTTGATCCAGACCCTTCTGCTGCACGACGC
>JAUSPL010000587.1 GCA_030656535.1 Gemmobacter sp. | reverse complement strand
TGTGATCGGTTCTTGCGACCAGATCATGGATTTCCTGCGCGGCGACGATAAACTTGCTATGGATAAGTCGGATTTTGGTTTTTCCGCGATGGTCCAGTATTCAGGCAACGGGAACGGCTGAGCAATTCTTCCTTGAGACTGAGAATGACCGCCTTTGGCATGAGGCAGACGGGACTGACGATTTGCATGACTCCGTCCTGATGGTGAACCCGGGGAATGTCACTCCACGAAGATCAGCGGTTTTATTTTGATCTGATCTGTTTCGAGTGTCCTGAAATGCATGGTTTCCTATTCCCAAGGACGCCGTACAAATTTCATCGCAGCAATTGCGAAGATCGTTGTTGCGCACTTCGCGCCTGCGGGCTGATCGTCCCTGTTCCCGTTGAGATCAGGGCCGTACGGCGGCCCCACGCCTTGCATCGCCCGACGCCGCGGGACAGAAACGTGATTGTGCGGTTCGCTGGCGCTGTGATCACCGTGACCGGCTTGGTCATTTGCCTGCTGGCTGCGCGCGCCCTCGATCTGGGCCGGCCCCGGATCAAGGGCGGCTTCGACAGATCGGCGAACATCGTGGTCAGGCAGGGATGTCAGCCGATTGAAACGGTCAGCCGTTTGATCCCTTCATCTGCCAGACGAAGCTGAACAAACCGCAATGGCCAGACCCCTGCTTTATTCAGCCCTTGTCCGACGAGACCTGCTGGCCTTCAGCGGACGCCAAGGAGTGCGACAGGATATAGTCTTTTGGGTCGATCTCTCGGGTCATCCGCCAGAAGTCATCATGACGCCACGGCGTCAATGCCACGACCCGACCGCGTGAATTGCGGTACCAGTTTTCCATGCCCTTGTGGGTCCAGACCATGTTGCCATGGGCATGATCGACACGCGTGTTATAGTCCTCGTACGTCTGGCGGCGCACTTCTACTGTCGTCGCCCCTTCCGCGAAGGTCTTTTCGAGCAGCTTCATGATATAGTGGATCTGCGATTCCACAGGCGTGATGACGCTGCCGCCGTGCCCCAGCCCGGTGTTGGGTCCCAACAAGGTAAAGAAGTTCGGGAACCCCGGTACGGTTGACCCCAGATAGGCGCGTGCGTTGTCGTCGTCCCATTCATCCCGCAGCCGCTTGCCGCCGCGCCCGATGGTTTCATAGGACGAGATCATCTGCGCCACCTTGAATCCGGTCGCCATGATAAGGATGTCGACCTCTTGGGTGGTCCCGTCCGAGGCCACCAGAGTATTGCCGCGTACCTCTTTGAGGTGCTGGTCGATCAGGGTCACGTCATCACGCGCGACGGTGCGAAACCAACCATTGTCCAGCAACATCCGTTTGCCAAAAGGTGGATAGTCGGGCAGCACCTTGTCCAGCAGATCCTGCCGATCGCCCAATTCCTGTTTTACGTATTCGACAAAGGCCTGACGGTGGCGTTCGTTCGTAGCGTTGATGGCGCGGTTCGGTTCGGGCCAGTCGTGATCGACCTGAAGCGTAATGTGGACCCGATCATTGAACGTCCAGGCCAAACGCTGACGGTACCATTTTTGATAAAGCGGCACCTCTTGGATAAGCCACCTAATCTGATCCGGCACCGGCTTGCGGAACTGCGGGAACGGTGCGGCCCATTGCTTGGACCGGGCAAAGATCGTCAGATGCGACACCCGATCGGCAATGGCAGGGACGATCTGCATCGCGCTGGCCCCGTTGCCCACGACCGCGACGCGTTTGCCGGTCAGGTTCAGGTCTTCTGGCCATTCGGCGGGATGCACCACAGGGCCGGGAAAGCTGTCCAGACCGGGGATATCGGGCACCTGCGGGATATTCAGGATGCCAACCGCAGAAAAGATCGCACTATAGCGGCGTGTCCGGGTCGTGCCGTCGGCGCCGGTGGTTTCCACGACCCAGTCGCCGGCAGCTTCGTCAAAGCGTGCGACATCAACCTTGGTCCCGAACTCGGTGTGTGCGGTCAGGCCGTTGTCATGCGCCACCTTGCGGAAATAGTCCCACAGCTCGCCCTGAAGCGCAAAGTAATGCGACCAGTCATACTGCGCGAAAGAATAGGAATAGAGGTGGTTCGGCGTGTCCACACCCGCACCTGGATAGCGGTTTTCCCGCCATGTTCCGCCAAAATCGCCCTCTTTTTCCACGATATCAAATGCGATACCTGCCGCCTGAAGCCGGATGGCCGCACAGATCCCCGACATCCCTGCCCCGACGATCAGCACGCGAAAACCCTTGGGCGCGGCAAAGGGTTTCTGGGCAAAGGATGTTCCGGCCAGTTCTTCGGCCACGATCTCGCCGTAAGCGGACGTCACGATTTCGGCCATCGAATGGGCCAGCATCTCTGCCGACAATTCAGCACCGGGTGTCGGCAAGGCAGGCGCCGCCCCTTCGTGCATGGCGCTGATCGCGTCAAAGGCCGCGTCGCGGATCTGCGCCTGGATGCTGTCAGGCAGGCCACCGCTGTCGTTGTCATCCAGACCACGCGCGCGACGGGGCACAAATGGATCCTCCATCCACCGTCTGTCGCCGGAGAACTGAAACAAGACCATCAGCAGCGTAGGGATATTGGCGACGGCCACTGCTTCCTTCAGCTTGTGTGTCCAATCCCTGTCAGAAGACGCTTCCGGCAGCTTGTTCATAAGCTATTTCCCTCTCGATTGCGGACAAGAGACCCGCATTTGACCATATTCTGAGCGCCCAGATTGACATAAGTCAACCTTTTCGGCCATATGCTTTAAATACTTGCATAAAGCAATTGCTTATTACGGAAAGGCCGCAAACATGAGTCTGGAAGCCGTTGAAACATCAATGCCACAGGCCCACGCTGCTGGCGTTGCGGGCCATTTTCGCGCGGATATGACGCCCTTGGTTCAGGCCTTTTCAGACAACTTCACCAAACGGACCGAACTTGGGGCATCGTTGTTTGTCTCGATCGAAGGCAAGGTTATCGCAGATCTTTGGGGCGGCCAAACGGCCAAGGATGGTCCGCAATGGGGTCGCGACACCATCTGTGTCATATTTTCCTGCACCAAGACGGCGACGGCCCTGTGCTTGCATCTGTTGGCCGCGCGGGGCGAGGTGGATCTTGACGCGCCTGTCGCGCGCTATTGGCCGGAATTCGCGGCAGCCGGCAAACAAGACGTGACATTGCGCATGGCGCTGGACCATTCCGCAGGGCTGCCCGCCATTCGCGCCCCCCTGAAGTCCGATTGCCTGACCGATTGGGACTACATGGTCCACCATTTAGAGCAGGAAGCGCCCTTTTGGGCGCCGGGATCGCGCGTCGGATATCATGCGCTGACCTTCGGCTTTCTGGTGGGTGAGGTCGTGCGCCGTGTCTCGGGCCGGTCCCTGGGTCAGTTCTTTCGCGAAGAGGTGGCAACGCCGCTTGGCATAGACTTTGCCATCGGGCTTCCCGAAGCCGACGAGCCACGCGTCGCGCCGATTGAACCGTTCCGCGCCGCAAAGGACGCGCCCGACACCCGCTTTGTCACGGCTGCAAAGGAACGGGGCAGCGTGGCGAACCT
>JAUSPL010000585.1 GCA_030656535.1 Gemmobacter sp. | reverse complement strand
GCTGTCGTTCAACGCATAAGACATCCGGGCCGAAACCACGGAATAGCTGCCCATCGTGATTGCAGGAGACCCATCGTCAGGGCGCCCCGCCACATGCTGCAAACTGACACCGGCTTGCAGACGATCCGTCACGTCCCCATCCAGCGACACTGTCAGATCATGGCGCGGCACACGTGCAAGCCGGGCACCCGACGGCCTGCGTGCATCGGTATAGGTGTAGCCTGTCCCCAAAGTCAGCCGATCCCCCAACGGGATCGACGCGCCAAGCTCAACCCCTTGGCGTGTCGAGGTGCCGGCCACGTTTTCATACTGGTTCGTGAACCCGGCAGCCGGACCGGTCGCACAGGCCGCTGCCCATGCACCGCAATAGTCGATGGCGTTGGACACATCGATCCGAAACAGGGTGGCCGAAACGGTCACGCCGCCCGACAGGGTCAGATCGGTGCCCATCTCAAAGCTGCGGCTGGTTTCCGGACCAACCCCTGCATTGGGGCCAATGCCAAAGCGCGGATCGCCGAATTGCTCGTACAGAGAGGGCGCCCGGAACCCCCGTGCCACTGCGGCACGCAGTGTCACGGCATCCGACGCCCGCCACGCCATCGCGATCCGGCCCGAGTTGAAATTGCCATAGCCGGAGTTGTGGTCGCGCCGGGCCGATACCGACAGATCAAGATCATCGCGCGGCGCCCACAGGCCCTGCACGAACACGCCCGAAATCCTGGTGGACTTGCCCCCCGGTGCCGCAGCCGTCACCGCCTTTTCGCGCATCGTGTCGGCACCGTAGACCAGCGTGACTTCGGACGACAGCCTGGTTGCGCCCTGATAGCCAAAACCCACCCGCGCGCCTGTGAAATCGCCTGTGGAGACGCCTGCGGAAAAGTTCTCGCGCGTTATGTCATACTGGGTAATCTCGAACACATGATCGGTGGCCCCGGTGGTCAGTTCGGCAAACACCCGCCCGCCGGTTTCGCGGCGATCCTGGGTGTTGTCTGCATCCGAAAGGAACCCGTCATAGTCCGACGACGTGCGCTGGGTGAATACCGAAGCCCCGATCGCAAGGGTGTCCGTTGCCTGATACCGGGCCGAAAAACCAAGCCGCGTGCTTTCGATCCCGTCATCTTCCAGGCCCGCGGTGCGTGGAAGCGTGTCATAGGCCGAAAAACCGTCGCTTCGATGGTGGCTGATGGTCAAGGCCGTTTGTAGCCGGTCGTCGCGAAAGCCCAGGGAATAGCGCCCGGAAAGCGTCGCATTGGTGCCAGCCTCGACCGCGACCTGCTGGCTGAACCCGTCCTTTTGCGCCGCGCGCGTGGTGATGTTGACGACACCCCCGACCGCAGACCCGCCGTACAGCGCCGATTGCGATCCGCGCAGGATTTCCACCCGGCCGATGTCGGCTGTGGACAGCGCGCCAAAGTCGAACTCTGTGGCGATCGAGGTCGGATCATCCACGCGGACCCCGTCAACATAGACCGCGACATAGCGCGGCTCGGCACCCCTGATCCGCAGCGAGGCAGCAGTGCCCGCAGGCCCCGATTGCACCACGCCCACCCCCGGCAGTCGTGCAAGATAGGTTGACAGCATCTGATCACCCGCACGCTCCAGGTCCTCGGCGGTGACGACCGAAACCGACACGCCGGTCCGGTTTGCCGCTGTGGGGATCAGGTTGGCGGTGATGACGATTTCGTCCAGGACGGTATCTTGGGCCGCTGCGGTCTGTGCTGTGGCCAACGGCGTGGCCAATGCCAGCGCGATCAACGAGACTCCGGATGTTTTCATGGTCTGTTCCAAGGTCGTGCACGGGGCATACCCCGGGCACCGATTGACGATATGTCCTTGGGAAGGGAATCCCCCCCCGCCGACGGTGCTTTCGTCACCATGAGCGGAAGGTCCGCCTCCAGCCACGCGCCCCGCGCAGCGGAAAGGTGATCACCTCGGCAGGTCTCCTGGCTTGCGGGTCGTCGCTTGGGCCAGCCTTCCCGGGGAAACCCCAGTGGCATGTGTGGCCTTCGCTCGCCGCTTACAGTTGCGGGGGCAGCCGTGGATTGGGCCTTTTAGGGGCTTCACCACATTCCCTTTTCATTCCCCCGGACCCTTAGAGCCCGGTCGGAAACCGAAGTGCCTCTTGCTTAGACGGCTTTGCCGCGATGTCAAGCGCTTCGGGGAGACGCTGCCCGGAACAGATGCAAGGCTGGCACAGACCCCGCCGCCAAGGACCCCCGCATGATCCGTGGACGCGATCAGCGAATCCGGGCGCGCGATGGGCGGCACAGGGGTGCAAGACGCCACCCAAAGCCAAGGTCCCGCCGCTGGAAACCTGACGCCGTGGGCAAGACTGCTTCGGGCAGCGCCGCCCGATGATCCCGCCCGCCTTGCGGACCAGAACATCAGGCGTCGCGGCCCGCACAGGCGGACTGCAAGCCGTGCGCCACCAGAACATGCGCTCCGGACAAGTGTGCAGCGCATTGCATTGTCGCGGGCGATTTGCCCCCCATGTGCTGTCTGCCGTGTGCCCGCCTTGGCCTGTTGCGATCAGCCCGCCAGAGCCTTGTTCAGATACGCGTCAACCTTTTCCAGATAGCCCATCGTCGACAGCCATTTCTGTTCCGGGCCGACCAGAAGCGCAAGATCCTTGGTCATATGGCCGTCCTCGACGGCCTGCACGGTGACGCGTTCCAGCGTTTCGGCAAAGCGCAGCAGCGGCGCGTTGTCGTCAAGTTTCGCGCGGTGACGCAGCCCCCCTGTCCAGGCAAAGATGGACGCAATCGAGTTTGTCGACGTCTCTCGGCCCTTTTGGTGTTCGCGGTAGTGGCGCGTCACGG
>JAUSPL010000542.1 GCA_030656535.1 Gemmobacter sp. | reverse complement strand
GATGGGCGGCCCGCACCAGAATCGCGATGGCGTTGGGCGACACCGGGTCCAGACGCCGGGTGCCGCGCCCCAGCGATTCGATTTCCTCCCCGATCCAGCGCGCCTCTTCCTCGCCGTCCCAGTGCCCGATCAGCCGGACTTTTTCGCCGGACTCTTCGGCGGTCCACAGCGTTTTACCCAATCGGCCCGCGTTGGCCGCGATCACCGCAGACGCAGCCGCCAGAATATGCGGTGTCGAGCGGTAGTTCTGTTCCAGCCGCACAACCACGGCCCCTGGAAAGTCCTTTTCGAACCGCAAGATGTTGCCGACTTCGGCACCACGCCAGCCATAGATCGACTGATCGTCGTCACCGACGCAGCAGATGTTGCGATGCGTCTGCGCCAACAGCCGCAACCACAGGTACTGGGCGACGTTGGTGTCCTGGTATTCGTCGACAAGGATATAGCGAAACCACCGTTGGTACTGCGCCAGCACGTCGGGATAGGTCTGAAAGATCGTGACGCAGTGCAACAGCAAGTCGCCAAAATCCGTAGCATTCAGCGTCCGCAGCCGGTCTTGATAGGCCGCATAAAGCTCGGTCCCCCGATTGCCAAAGGCCGCCGATTCGGCGGATGGCACCTTGTCGGGCAACCACGCCCGGTTTTTCCAGTTGTCGATCAACGACGCCAGTTGCCGGGCGGGCCAGCGCTTTTCATCCAGGTTGGCCGCCGAAATGACCTGTTTCATCAGGCGGATCTGATCGTCGGTGTCCAGAATGGTGAAATTGGATTTCAACCCGACCAGTTCGGCGTGGCGGCGCAGCAACTTCACCCCGATGGAGTGAAAGGTTCCCATCCACGGCATGCCCTCGACCGATTGACCCAAAAGGCGTCCGACCCGGTCCTTCATTTCCCGCGCGGCCTTGTTGGTAAAGGTCACCGCCAGAATTTCGTTCGGCCGTGCGCGCCCGGTCGTCAGCAAATGCGCGATTCGGGCGGTCAGGGCCTTGGTCTTGCCGGTACCGGCGCCGGCCAGCATCAACACAGGTCCGTCCAGCGCCTCGACCGCGCGGCGCTGTTCGGGGTTCAGCCCGTCCAGATAGGGGGCACCGCCCCGGGCCATACCCATGGCGCGCTGACTGAGCGAGGCGCCTTCGAATGCGTCATGATCGGAATACTGGGTCATTTTTCCATTATACCGGGTTTGACGCCGAGGGAAAGATTTGTTCGCATATTGTTCCAGATCAAGCCAGATACGCCATAAGCCCCGCGTCCGTCACAGGTCGTTGCCGATCAACGCGACCGCGCGCGACAAGGCAACCAGCCCCAACGCCAGATCCTCGCGCCGCGTGTCTTCGGCAGGGTTGTGGCTGATACCGCCGATCGACGGGACAAACAGCATCGCAACCGGCATCAGCGCAGACACATTGGATGCATCGTGCAAGGCACCTGACGGCATGTTCCGCCACTTGCCCGGCGCCGCAGACTGCGCGCCCTGTTCCAACGCAAGCCGCAAACGGGCGTCCATCTGCACGGGATCAACGCTGAACCCCGACCGCGCGGTGACGGTCAGCCCACGATCCGCGGCAACGGTCTGTGCGACATCCAGGGCCGTGGCCTTCAGCGCCTCCAGCCGGGATGCGTCGGGATCGCGCATCTGGACCGACACCGTCACCGCCCCCGGCACCACGGAATCGGCGTTGGGCTCGACCACAACGCGGCCAAGGGTCCAGACCGTCCGCGGCGTCACCATTGGCGCAAAGGCGTCGTTCAGCGCTGTGACATAGGCCGCCAGTCCCTGTACCGCGTCGCGGCGCAGGTGCATCGGCGTCGTGCCCGCATGATTCGATTCGCCTTGAAACCGGATCGACCAGGACCGCACCCCCACAATGGCCTCGACGACCCCCAGCACGTCACCGCTGGTATCCATCACCGGACCTTGTTCTATGTGGGGCTCGATATAGGCGCGAAACCGGGTTGGCGGCACGTCGGCCACCGGGGCGATTTCCCCAACACGGGTCCGGGCTGCGGCAAAGGTCACGCCGGTGCCGTCCTCGCCCTGATCGGCCTGTGCCAGCGAGATTTGCCCAGACCACACCGCACTGCCGGTCAGGCCGCCGAACCGGCCTTCTTCGTCCTGAAACGACACCACGGCGATGCGAGGCCCGCCCGAGGCCAACGCGGCACGCGCAAGTTCCAGACCGCAAGCGACCCCCCAGACCCCGTCCAACCAGCCGCCCAAGGGCTGGGTGTCGCTATGCGACCCGATCAACAGACACGGCCCGTCCCCCGGCGGCAGGCCAAACAGGTTCCCGCACACGTCCACGACCGGGGTCAGCCCAGCGTCACGCATCCGGTCGGCCAACCAACGGCGCGCAACGATATCCGCGTCGGAAAACGCCGGTCGCACGACACCAGTGCCCTGTCCCCCGATCCGGCGCAGAGCATCAAGATCGGCAAGCATCCGGGCGGGATCGACGGCAACTGTGGTCATCTTGGGTCCTTTGGGCAGGGTGCGGCGGATAACCTTTCCCGGATTCGACACTGTCCGCAAGGGCGAGCACACCTGCGCGGCGAGCTGGCCTGCCCGGTCCACCGCACAGC
>JAUSPL010000540.1 GCA_030656535.1 Gemmobacter sp. | reverse complement strand
GTTTCGTCGCCCAGAGCGGCTTCAAGGTCATCAACGCCGAGGGGCATGTTCGCCTGGTCAGAGACCCAACTGTCGGCAGCATCGCCGCGGCCCGCCGCCTTGAAGCGATCAACCAGATCACCCAAAGCAGAGGTGACAGAGCGGCCCTGAAAGAATTGGCCAATTTCGGCGACGAAGCCGCCCTCTGTTGGCGCCAGCGCCGTTCCGGATGCCGTTGACTTTTGGTTTGCGTCCGACAGCATTTCACTGATCCGGTCCCGGTTTTGGTAGCCTGCGACAGCAACCAATCCAAGAAGGGCAAGCAAGGATGGCGTGGATTTTGACATGATGTTTCTCCAGAATGCGTTGGCAGGGATAGAGACAGGGATCAGGCGCGCCGACGCACCATTCCCCAGACCAGCAGAACGATGATTGCGCCGACGACGGCCCCGATCAGTCCGGCACCCTCGCCCGGACCATACCAGCCCATACTCTGACCAAGGTAAGAGGCGACAAACGCGCCGAAGATCCCCAGAATGGTGGTCAGAATGAAGCCGGATGGCTCATTGTCGCCCGGCGTGACGAATTTGGCGATCACGCCTGCCACAAAGCCGATGATGATGGTCCAGATGATACCCATAAAGGCCGCTCCTTGTTCAAACGCTTGTGAACACAACCCGCAGGCCCGCAGGGCGTTCCCTGCGGGCCTGCAATTTTATTGCGGCGCAGATTGGCTGCGGGACGCCAAGCTGACACGATGGCCGATTATGCCGTTTTGTGTTGCAAGAAGAACCGTACCATCTGGCGTGAAGCGTCAGGGCCCTTGGGGTCCGTATAGCTGCCTGCGGAATGGCCCCCAGCCCAGGCATGGCCCGCGCCCTCAATCTGCCAATGCTCTGCAAGACTCCGGCCATCGGCGTGAAGATGTGCTGTCGTGCGATAGTGGCGCCCGCCCTCCGCAATGCCTTGGAGCGTGGTTGCGCGCAGGCCCGGCATCGCGTGTAGGGCCTGTGACAGGATCGCCGCCCCGTTGTCAGGGTGCACCGTGCTGTCTGCCAGACCGTGAAAGACGATGGTTGGCACGGCAGTCCGGTGCGGTTGTCCACGCGAACCGCTCCGCATTGCCGCAAAGGCCGACGGAATGTCTTGCGCGCTGCCCACAGGCAGGCCTGAATGAACACCCACTGCACTGAAGATATCGGGATAGGCTGCCGCCATCACAACGGCAGCGGCCCCGCCCGCAGACAGGCCCGCAACATACGTGCGCGCCGGATCGGCGTTAAGGTCGCGCCAGATCGCACGGGTCAGGCCCGCAACCAGATCAGGCTCGCCCCGGTCGCGCACCTGATCTTCTGGGCGATACCAGTTCCAGCATTTCTGGGCATTGGCCCCCGAAGGCTGCGCCGGATAGGCGATCATGCAACCGAATTCTTCGGCCATGGCATTCATGCCTGTGCCCGTCGCAAAATCCTCAGGAGTCTGGGTGCAGCCGTGCAGCATGACGATCAGCGGCATCGGGGCGGCCGGTCGGTTGGCGGGAATGTAAAGCCGATAGCGGCGGCTGCCTTGCGCCGCGCTGTGGGTCAGCGACAGGAATTGCGACCCCTCCGGTGCCGGATCGGCTTGGCCCGATCGCGGACCCCGGACCGGCATCCCACCGGCTGCGATCTTGCGCAGCGTCGCGGCCAGCGGGGTGGTCGAAGCCCTTTGGTTCGTCTGATCAGGCTTTGCTTTTGGCGGTGCAGCCTTGGGCAGCGTGGCGTTCGGCTCCAGCCGGGTGAATTGGCCGTCGATCACAGAACCCGCAAGGGCAGGCCTTGTTGCAGACAAGTCTGTATCGGGCGCGGGACGGTGCAGCAACGATTGGATCAGCGCCGTCGCCTCTTGCAGCTTGCCAGAACGGGTCAGTTCGGTGGCCTTGGCCATGCCGCGCGTGAAAAAGGGGGTCATATGGTGCTTTCTGTGTGATTGGATCAGGTGATCCGGTCGGCCAGCGCGGTCTTGACCGCATCAGAGGCTTGCAGCGCGCCCAGAACACGTAACGCGGCGATGGTGGCGCAGGCCAGCTCGGCCGAAACGTCCGGCGCAATTACAGCAAGGCCCAGAACCCTGATATCCAGCATCTCGCCCGCAGCTTGTGCCGCCGCAAGGTCCGCCGTCGTGATATGGCGCAGGCCAATATCCACGCTGTTGCGGGTGACGATCTGGCGTACGGTATCGGCGTGACGCTCGATCTGGTTGCGGATCGCGGTGCGGATAAAGTCGCTGCGGTTTGAATAGAACCCCTCCTGCACCAAAAGCTCGATCTGGCCCAGATCGACGAAGCCCAGATTGATGGTCAGCTTTTCTGACTCGGGGGGTTTGGCCGGTGTTACAAGCGTTAGTTTTGGCAATATACATCCCTTCACCATCTGTGTGGATGGTATATGGAGTATATTGATCTGGTTACAAGTGTTTTCCAGAGGCCGAAAGACCGCAGCGCGCAAAAGGTACCGACAGCAACGCGCCCCAGGTCCGCACCGCGATCCACAGCCAAGCATCGTTGATGGTAGTGGCGACAGCGCTACCGGATACCCGACCATCTTCCGACACCCGCCAGACCGCGTCGACGAGCGTCTTCGTCCCGAGGTAGTGGGTGATCGTGAACCTGATTGCTAAGCTGGTACCGAATAGCCCATCGAACCGCTTGGGCTTCACCGCATCCGGATTGTCCCGGATTGTCCCGGATTGTCGATGAACGGGATACGCTCTGCGAGTGTGTCAAGGCGCTCAAGAAGCTCCGCCGCCGTATCGAAGTCAGCGCTGATCCGTGCCGAGATGGCTGTGTTCAAGTCGGGAA
>JAUSPL010000530.1 GCA_030656535.1 Gemmobacter sp. | reverse complement strand
GAGGTGCTGGTGGAACCCGGATCGCAGGTCGAGGCAGGTGCTGCGCTGATTGTCTTGCAAGACGACTAAGCCTCTGGGTGCAGGCTTGGGTGCCTTGCCTGCCGCAAGGTCACTCAAAGGCTTGCGATGTGCTGGAATCGTTGGTCGTTTGGGGATGACCCTGGCAAGGGCCTGCCCTGTGGACCCTTTTGTCGTAAGCCCGGATCAGGTTCCGCGACCATATGTCTCTCAGGGGCCACGGCCGCGACAATAGTCGTATGGAACACGCCGTTGATTTGCGGACCGACGATGATCCTGGCCGTGCTGCCCGTCCCGCACCGCTGACGGTGTGGCCGGCTATTCAGGCGGAAATGGCGGGTCCCGGCCTGATTTGAAACCGTTTTGCGACGCCCCGGGCGTATGGAGCGAACCAATGGCGCGCGGTTGCCGCGCGACTCAGTCCGGCGCTTGGGATGCTGCACAGCAGCGTCGCGAGGTCGGCTGCGATGCCTGACGGACCGGAGACAAGGAATTCCGTTGAATCGACGGGATGTTTCGCTGTCGGCTTTGGTTGACCCCGACCTGAGGCAGGAGTAAACCGTCCCCAGCCAACAGTGTAAAAACAGTGCCATGACCCTACATGGCCTGACCCAGCCGAAGGAGCCTTCCGTGGACCCGCTTCTGCGAGAGTATTTGCCTATCCTTATCCTCTTGGCGCTTGCCGTGGGTCTGGGGCTTGTCCTGATCCTGGCTGCGGCCTTGATCGCGGTGCGCCGGCCTGATCCGGAAAAGGTGTCGGCCTACGAATGTGGCTTCAACGCATTCGACGACGCGCGCATGAAATTCGATGTCCGGTTTTACCTTGTGTCGATCCTGTTCATCATCTTTGACCTTGAGGTGGCCTTCTTGTTCCCTTGGGCGGTGGCCTTCGGGGAAATCTCGATGACCGCGTTCTGGTCGATGATGGTGTTTCTGGGCGTGTTGACCGTCGGGTTCGCCTATGAGTGGAAGAAGGGGGCGCTGGAATGGGAGTGATGACAGGGGCGAATACCGCTGGTGCGGATCGCGAGGTCGCAACCCGCGCGCTGAATTCGGAACTGCAAGACAAGGGGTTCTTGCTGACCTCGACGGAAGACATCATCAACTGGGCACGCAACGGGTCGTTGCACTGGATGACCTTCGGTCTGGCCTGCTGCGCCGTCGAGATGATGCACACCTCGATGCCGCGCTATGACCTGGAACGGTTCGGCACAGCCCCCCGCGCGTCGCCGCGTCAGTCGGATCTGATGATCGTGGCCGGTACGCTGACCAACACGATGGCACCCGCGCTGCGAAAGGTCTATGACCAGATGCCCGAGCCGCGTTATGTGATCTCGATGGGGTCTTGTGCCAATGGCGGCGGCTATTACCACTACAGCTATTCGGTGGTGCGCGGCTGTGACCGGATCGTGCCGGTTGATATCTATGTCCCGGGCTGCCCGCCAACCGCCGAGGCGCTGCTGTATGGCATCTTGCAGCTGCAGCGGAAGATCCGCCGCACCGGCACCCTTGTGCGCTAAGGAGACAACATGTCTGAGGCTTTGTCCGAACTGGGTGCGCTGATCGAACTGAAGCGCCCCGATGATGTGGTGGGCTGGTCGGTCGCCTTTGGTGAACTGGCGGTCGATGTGGTGCCGTCGCGTATCGTTGCCTTTGTCGAGTTCCTGCGCAGCGATCAGTCGTGCCGGTTTTCGTCGCTGGTCGATATTACGGCCGTCGACTGGCCGGAACGCGCGGACAGGTTTGACCTCGTTTGGCATTTCCTGTCGATGTACCGCAATCAACGCATCCGGGTGAAGGCAAAGGTCGACATTGATGTGATCGTTCCGTCGATCGTGTCGGTGCATCCGTCAGCCAACTGGTTCGAGCGCGAGGTGTTCGACATGTTCGGCATCCTGTTCAGCGGCCACCCCGACCTGCGGCGCATCCTGACCGACTATGGGTTCCGCGGACATCCCTTGCGCAAGGATTTCCCGACCACCGGCTATACCGAAGTCCGCTACGACGAGGCGCAAAAGCGTGTCGTCTATGAGCCGGTAAGCCTGGTTCAGGAATATCGGCAGTTCGATTTCATGTCTCCCTGGGAAGGCGCGCACTATATCCTTCCCGGTGACCAGAAGGAGGGGGCAAAGTAATGGACGGCAAATTCGACGACGCGGCGACCGGCGAACAGAAGATCCGCAACTTCAACCTGAACTTCGGCCCGCAACACCCTGCGGCGCATGGTGTTTTGCGTCTGGTGCTGGAACTTGACGGCGAAATTGTGGAACGCTGTGACCCGCATATCGGGCTGTTGCACCGCGGCACCGAAAAGCTGATGGAAAGCCGCACGTACCTGCAGAACCTGCCGTATTTTGACCGGCTGGACTATGTAGCCCCGATGAATCAGGAACATGCCTGGTGCATGGCGATTGAGCGGCTGACCGGCACTGTGGTGCCACGTCGGGCGTCGTTGATCCGGGTGCTGTTTTCTGAAATCGGACGTGTCCTGAACCACCTTCTGAACGTGACCACGCAGGCGATGGACGTTGGTGCGCTGACGCCGCCGCTGTGGGGATTCGAGGAACGCGAAAAGTTGATGGTGTTCTATGAGCGCGCCAGCGGGGCGCGGCTGCACGCCGCGTATTTCCGTCCCGGCGGTGTCCATCAAGACCTGCCCGAAGGGCTTTTGTCCGATATAGAGGCCTGGGCCGATCATTTCCCCAAGGCGCTGGATGACATCGACAATCTGCTGACCGAGAACCGGATCTTCAAACAGCGCAATGCCGATATCGGTGTCGTGACCGAGGCCGATATCCTGAACTGGGGCTTTTCGGGCGTCATGGTTCGCGGGTCGGGTCTGGCGTGGGATCTGCGTCGCAGCCAGCCCTACGAATGCTATGACGAATTCGAGTTCAAGATTCCGGTCGGCAAGAACGGCGACTGCTATGATCGCTATCTGTGCCGCATGGCTGAAATGCGGGAATCGACGTCGATCATCCGGCAAGCGATTGCAAAGCTGCGGGTCGAAAAGGGCGACGTGCTGGCGCGCGGCAAGAT
>JAUSPL010000525.1 GCA_030656535.1 Gemmobacter sp. | reverse complement strand
AACGGTTTCACCATCATGCCCGGCCCGAACCAGCCCAGGCTGCCGCCGCTTGCCGCTGCGCCGTCCTTGGAGTGTTGCTTGGCCAGTTCGGCGAAGTCGGCACCGCCATCAATGTCGGTCTTCAGGCCTTTGGCTTCGTCTTCGGTTTCGACCAGAATATGGGCAGCGTTGTATTCCGTCTTGGGGTCTGCGTCCTTGAAACGGGCATTATAGGCCTCTTCAAGCGCTGCGTCCGTCACGGCCCCGGCGACAACGCCCTGCAAAGCGCTGCTGGCCAGATAGGTGCGCCGGTCGTTTTCCAGCGCGATCTCGTCGCGACGGGTCAATGTTTCGCCCACCGACTGCGACAGCACGGTCTGCTGGATGATCTGTTCCAGGATGCCTTTGACCAGAACGTCATCGGGCAACTGTTGATACTGCGCGGGCAGTTGCTCGCGCTGTACTGCAATATGCCCCTGCGTGATAGTCACGCCATTGACGGTCGCGACCACTTTGTCGGCATCGGATGCTGCGGCAGATGATACAAGACCACCGACCAAAGCAAAACCAAGTGCCATACCCTTTGCAAAACCAGCCATTTGCCTTGTCCTTCCCTTTCCCGGCAAGGGTGTGACCCTGCGCGGCGTTGACACATCCCCACCCGACCCTTACATCGCAAAGGTCGCAGCCCAAAGGGCGCGGTGGGGGCTTGTCGCTCTTCTAGGCAAGGTGGACCGGGCGGGCAAGGCCAAGCCGCGCACGATCCTGTCAGGAACGGTCTGCACGATGCGGGCCATCGGTCAGGCGGAGAAAACATGCTGGGTCTTGGAACGCTTGCCAGAAAGGTGTTTGGTACGCCGAATGACCGTAAGGTCAAATCGGTGCGCCCGCTGGTGGCAAAGATCAACGCGCTGGAACCCGAGTTCCAGAAACTGGATGATGCAGGCCTGATCGCAAAGACCGAGGAATTCAGGGCGCGGGTGGCCAAAGGCGAAAGCCTTGACGATCTGTTGCCAGAAGCCTTTGCCAATTGCCGCGAGGCCGCGCGTCGGGCGCTGGGCCTGCGGGCGTTTGATGTGCAGCTTAAGGGCGGCATATTCTTGCACCAGGGCAATATCGCCGAGATGAAAACCGGCGAGGGCAAGACCCTTGTGGCAACGTTTCCGGCATATCTGAATGCGCTTGCGGGCAAGGGCGTGCATGTCGTCACGGTCAACGATTACCTGGCCAAGCGCGACGCCGACTGGATGAGCAAGGTGTACGGCGCGCTGGGCCTGACGACCGGGGTCGTCGTTCCCCATCAGCCCGAGGCGGAAAAGCGGGCGGCCTACAAGGCCGACATCACCTATGCGACCAACAACGAGCTTGGATTCGACTACCTGCGCGACAACATGCAGTCGCAACTGGAGGCAATGGCACAACGCGGTCATTTCTTCGCCATCGTTGACGAAGTTGACAGCATCCTGATCGACGAGGCCCGGACACCGCTGATCATTTCCGGCCCTTCCCAGGATCGCAGTGATCTGTATGTCAAGGTTGATGCACTGATTCCGCTTCTGGATGAAACGCACTTCAAGCTGGATGAAAAGACCCGCTCGGTGACCTATACCGACGAGGGCAACGAATTCATCGAACAGCGCCTCTACGAGGTAGGGATCCTGCCCGAAGGCCAGTCGCTGTATGACCCGGAAAGCACGACCTTTGTGCATCACGTCACACAGGGTTTGCGCGCGCACAAGTTGTTCCACAAGGATCAGCAATACATCGTTCGTGACGGCGAAGTGATGTTGATCGACGAATTCACCGGACGCATGATGCGCGGTCGCAGGCTGTCTGATGGCTTGCATCAGGCCATCGAGGCCAAGGAACGTGTCGCCATCCAGCCCGAAAACGTGACGTTGGCCTCGGTGACGTTCCAGAATTATTTTAGGCTTTACAACAAGCTGGGTGGGATGACCGGCACGGCGTCCACCGAGGCGGAAGAATTTGCGGAAATCTATGGCCTTGGTGTGGTCGAAGTTCCCACCAACCGCTCCATCGCCCGCAAGGACGAACACGACGCTGTCTACCGTACCGCGCGCGAGAAATTCGAGGCAATCGTCAAGGAAATCAAGGCCGCCAGCGAGCGCGGACAACCGATCCTTGTCGGAACGACCAGCATCGAAAAGTCCGAAATGCTGTCAGAGTTGCTGAAAAAGGAAGGCGTGCCGCACAACGTTCTCAACGCGCGCCAGCATGAACAAGAAGCCCAGATCGTTGCCGATGCGGGCCGTCCCAGCGCCGTCACCATCGCCACGAACATGGCGGGTCGCGGCACCGACATCCAGCTTGGCGGCAACGTCGAGCTGAAGGTGATGCAGGCACTGGCCGCCGACCCCGAGGCCCATCCCGACCAGCTGCGCGCACAGATCGAATCCGAGCATGCCGCCGACAAGGCCAAGGTTCTGGAGGCCGGGGGCCTGTTCGTTCTGGCCACGGAACGCCACGAATCACGCCGAATTGATAACCAGCTGCGCGGCCGGTCGGGCCGTCAGGGCGACCCGGGCCGGTCGGCGTTCTATCTGTCGCTGGAAGATGACCTTATGCGGATCTTTGGGTCCGAGCGTCTGGACAAGGTTCTGTCGTCGCTGGGCATGAAGGAAGGCGAGGCGATCATTCACCCTTGGGTGAACAAGTCGCTGGAAAAAGCGCAGGCCAAGGTCGAAGGCCGCAACTTTGACATCCGCAAGCAATTGCTGAAATACGACGATGTGATGAACGATCAGCGCAAGGCGATCTTTGGCCAGCGGCTGGACATCATGCGCGCCGAGGATCTGGGCGAGGTGGTGCAGGACATGCGCCATCAGGTCATTGACGATCTGGTCGACCAGTTCATGCCGCCGAAATCCTATGCGGATCAGTGGAACACCGATGGGTTGCACACTGCCCTGGCCGAGGGGATCGGGCTGTCTTTGCCGGTCGGGGACTGGGCTGCCGAAGAAGGCATGGATCAAGATGGTATCCGCGAACGGCTCTATGCCGCTTCCGATGCCTTAATGACCGACAAAGCTGTCGCTTTCGGTGCCGAAAC
>JAUSPL010000514.1 GCA_030656535.1 Gemmobacter sp. | reverse complement strand
CCCGTTCTTGCGCTGGTGCTAGCCAGCTGTGCAGGGCTGATCGTCGTGTTCATGGGCAACAGCTTTGCCCAGAACCTGCTGGCAACGACATTCCTGTTCGCCGCGCTTTCAACCTCGTGGAATATCATCGGCGGGCTGGGTGGCCAGTTCAGCCTTGGGCATTCGGTGTTCTTTGCCTTCGGGGCGTATATCGCGGCACGCATGCATCTTGACTTTGGCCTGTCACCCTGGCTGGCGCTTTTGCCCGCTGCTGCCGTGGCCGCCGCGTTTTCCATGCTGGTATCCTGGCCGGTGTTCCGGCTACGTGGGCCGTTCTTTGCCATTGCTACAATGGCGATGACCGAAGTGGTGCTGGCGCTGGCCATGTATTTCACCCCGATCACCGGGGGCGCGCAGGGCCTGTCCATTCCGTTCAAGGCTGGGCTGCACAACATGATTTTCCGCGACAGGATGAGCTATGCCATTCTCATGCTGGGCTTTCTGGCCGTTGCACTGATCGTGATGGCGGCTGTTACGCGTTCGCGCCTTGGCTACCAGCTGCGCGCGGTGCACGACAACGAAGACACTGCCGAGGCTGCGGGCATCGACGTGCTGCGCACCAAGCTTGTGGGCATGGGCATCAGCGCCGCGCTGACCGCCTGCGGGGGGGTGCTGTTCTTGATGTATGTGCGGGTTGTCGATCCGCCGTCCCTGTTTTCGTTGTTCGACATTGGGGTGAAGATCGCGCTGATCGCGCTGATCGGGGGGATTGGCACGATTTACGGCCCGTTGTTGGGCGCATTGCTGGTCGTCCCGCTGGAAGGCATGTTGCGCGCCGAACTGGGCGGCATGATGCCGGGGTCCAACCTGATTGTGCTGGGCATCATCCTTGTGCTGACCGCCATGTACCTGCGCAAAGGCATCGCGGGCACTGCGACCGATCTGCTTCATCGGGTCCGGGGGGGCAAATGACCGCGTTTCTGGATATCCGCAACGCCTCACGCCATTTCGGCGGACTAAAGGCGTTGGACGATGTGACCTTTTCGGTGGAGAAGGGCGAAATCGTCAGCCTGATCGGCCCCAACGGGGCTGGGAAGACCACACTGTTCAACCTGTTGACCGGGCAGCTGGCGCCCAGCCATGGCAGCGTCAGCTTCATGGGTCGCGACATCGGGCGGTTGCGCCCGCATGAACGCGCCCGGCTCGGCTTTGGCCGGACATTCCAGATATCGAAGACGCTGGTCAGCATGTCAGTGCTGGAAAACGCCATGATCGGCGCGTTTCTGAATGACCGTTCGTTGCCCAAGGCCGCGCGCCACGCGGCGGCGGCGCTGGAACGTGTCGGGCTGGACGGGGTGGCCGGCAAGCGTTCGGGCGACCTGACGCTGGGCGAGCGGCGGCGGCTGGAGGTGGCGCGCGCGCTGGCGATGCGCCCGCACCTGTTGCTGCTCGACGAGGTGATGGCCGGGCTGAACCAGACCGAAGTACAAGAAATCATCGCGCTTGTACATCAGCTGAACGCCGAAGGGGTGACGCTGATCGTGATAGAGCACAACCTCAAGGTCGTGCGGGCCTTTTCGCGCCGGGTGCTGGTGCTCAACCGCGGCCAGTTGCTGGCCGAAGGAACGGCAGAGGCGGTGCTGACCGATCCGGCGGTGGTGGAGGCCTATGTTGGCGGAGGGGCCAGTTCATGAGCGACGATCATCTGATCATCACCGGCGTGTGCGCCGGATATGGTGATGTGGCCGTGCTGCACGACATTTCGTTTGCGGTACCAAGGGGCAAGATCGTGGCCGTGGTGGGGGTCAACGGCGCTGGCAAGACGACGCTGTTGTCAGCCGTCGCCGGGCTGATTACCCCGACCCGCGGCAGTGTTGTGCTGGACGGCGCGGACATTACCCGGATGCCTGCGCATCGCCGCACGGCCCTTGGCCTTGCCATGGTTCCCGAAGGCGGGCGCTTATTCCCGTTCATGTCGGTGCGCGAAAACCTTGAACTCGGGGCCTATTCTTCGGCCTCGCAATCCACACTGGGCGCGCGCATGGCCGAGGTGATGGACATGTTCCCCATCCTTCGCGACCGTGAGGATCAGCTCGCGGGCCGCCTGTCGGGGGGCGAACGCCAGATGTGCGCTGTAGCCCGGGCGTTGATGAGCCGACCGCGTATCCTGTTGCTGGATGAGCCATCGGTCGGCCTGTCCCCCTTGATGACCGAAAAGGTGCTGGATACCGTCGCCGATCTGGCGGCGCGCGAAGGGCTTTCTGTGATCATCGTGGAGCAGCGGGTGACCGAGGTTCTGGCCATGGCCGATCTGGGGCACATCCTGGACCATGGTCGCATCGCGCGGTCGGGTCTGGCATCAGACTTGCGGTCAGACCGGAAAGTGCAGGAAACCTATATGGGATTGTAGATCAAGGCCTGACGTACCACATTGCATTTTATCGGACCATTGATTAAACGGTTACGCATGAAAAGGGCATCGCGCACATGACGGATCGCACCACCAGCAGCATTGCACCAATTGTTGTTCCGAAGGCATCCGACATTCTGGCGTCGCAACTGCGCCAGATGATTGTGCAAGGACGGCTTGGCGCAGGCACATTCCTTCCGACCGAACGCTCATTGGTCCTGGAATCGGGTCTGTCGCGCACATCTGTCCGCGATGCTTTGCGCATTCTGGAATCCGAAGGATTGATTTCCACCAAGGTCGGGCGATCAGGTGGTTCCATGGTCACCCTGCCCGGCCGGGATTCCGTGGCGCGGTCAGTTGAGCTGTTCGTGCGCACGCATGGCATCCGACTTGAATCGCTTCTGGAATGCCGGGTCGCGGTGGAACCCACGCTGGCGCGCCTTGCCGCGCGCAACCGGACCGAGGCGGCGCTGGCCGAAATCACGGCGCTACACGCCCGCTTTGTGGCGTCTGTGGATGATGTCAAAAGCTACAAAGCCATCAACCTTGACTGGCACCTAGCGGTGGCCCGGGCCAGCGGGAATGAACCCTTGATCGCGCTGATGGAGGCGATTGCCATGCCGATCAGCGATGCGATGGATTATCAGCACGTCACAACGGCAGAACTGCGCGCAATTGCGGTCAAGGCACATACCGTCATCTTACAGGCGATTGCCGCGCGCGACGAAGATGCTGCTTTCAACCGAATGGAGCGTCACGTCGCCGGGTACCGCGACATTGCAACCCCGCGCAACGGTGTCAAACCCGTTCGTCAGGTCTGACCCGCAGGCAAGGAGGCAAAGGGGGCCTGCGCCCCCTGCCTCGCGCCTCAGCCGAGATTGATGTAGACGGCCTTGCGGTACAGATAAAGATCAAGGTGTTCTGCCCCGCCCTTGACCCCATAACCGCTGTTCTTGATGCCGCCAAAGCCAACAGCCGGGTCCACCGCGCCATAGCAATTGACCCAGACGGTGCCTGACCGGATGCCGTTCACCATTTTGAACATGGTCGACACATCCCGCGTCCAAACCGCGCCGCCCAAACCATAGTCAATGTCATTGGCCATCCGCAGCGCATCGTCGGCATCATCAAACGGAATAACCGAGATTACCGGCCCGAAGATCTCTTCCTGCGCGATGCGCATCGAATTGGACACGTCGGCAAAAATCGTCGGGGTGAAGAAGAACCCGTTTGCCAGATCCCCCCCCGGCCGCTGCCCACCCGCCACAAGCCGCGCCCCTTCGGACGGCGCGTCACCAACATACCCCGTCACCCGGTCCAGCTGCTTTTGCGAAATCAGCGGCCCAAGCTGCACCGTCGGGTCAAGCCCGTCGCCAACCTTGACTGTGGCGGTGAACGCCTTGAGGCGTTCGACGAACTCGTGTTGAATCGAGCGCTGGACGAACAGCCGGGTTCCTGCATAGCAGACCTGACCGGAATTGTTGAACACACCCATCGCTGCACCGGGCACCGCCTTGTCCAGGTCGGCATCAGCAAACACGATGTCGGGCGATTTGCCGCCCAACTCCAGTTGCAGCTTTTTCATGCCCACGGCTGACGCCTGAATGATCTTGCGCCCCGTTTCGGTGGAGCCGGTGAACGCCACGCGGTCAACGCCGGAATGGCGGGCCAGGGCCTCGCCGGCCACGTGGCCAAAACCTGTAACGACGTTCACCACCCCTTCGGGCATGCCCGCTTCGTGCAGCAACTCCACGATCCGCAGCACGCTGAGCGAGGCATCTTCGGCAGGCTTCATCACGGCGGTACACCCGGTGGCCAGCACACCGCCCAGCACCCACCACTGGCTGATCAACGGCCCGTTCCACGGGATGATCCCGGCGACGACCCCGACCGGGGCTTTGAACGTCATGGCCTGAACCGAAAGCGGCAACGAACTTTGAAGCGTTTCGCCTTTTACGTTCAGCGCCTGTGCGGCAAAGAACATGATCATCTGGCGGATCGGTTCTTTCAGCATCCGGGTGCGCGTCAATGGTGCGCCCATATCCAGCGTTTCCAACAAGGCCAGTTCTTCGAACCGCTCATCGACAAGTGCGGCGACCCTGCCAAGAAGCGCCTGACGCTGTGTCGGGGTCCATCTGCTCCACGGCCCGGCAAAGGCCGCACGTGCAGCGGCAACTGCGCGGTCCACGTCTTCGGCACTGCCTTCGGCAAGCCGCGCAATTTCGCGGCCATTGGCAGGGTTCACCGTGGAAAACGTCTTGCCAGAGGCGGCCGGAACTGTCTTGCCCCTGATGATATGGCCGCAAGGGGCGGCGCCGGGCAGGACACTTTCCGGTGTGATAATGCGGTGTGCAGATGTCATGCGATCCTCGTGAGGCCTGAGTTCAGTCTGTTGTGCGGGCCAACCGGCGGCGGACATCGGCAGCAATCGCGGTAAGCTCCGCATCGGCCACGTCGAACAGCGGATGCAGCCGGATGAACCCATGCGTGACCCCCGCGATCTGGCGGCGGGTGACCGCGACGCCAGCCCGAGTCAGCCGGTCGGCATAGGCCTCGCCTTCATCGGAGAGGACATCATGTTCTGCGGTCACAACGATGGCTGGCGGCTGGCGGGAAAGGTCGGCTCGCCGGATCGGCGAAATCGCCGGGTCCAGCCATTGCGACGCAGGCGCGTAGTGGCCAAAGAACCATGCCATGTCCGCAGCAGTCAGCGGCAACCCGGTGCCATGGGCCGCGTAAGACGGCCGGGTGAAATCATGATCTGTGACGGGGTAGTAGAGCACCTGAAGGGCAACCGACGCCGGGTTTGCCAAGCGGGCGCAGCACACGGTGGCAAGGTTGCCCCCCGCACTGTCGCCCATCACCACCACCGGGCCGCAGGGCAAGCCTGCGACCTTTTCGGCAAACACGGCACCAAGCACATCTTCGCAATCGTGCAATCCGGCGGGAAACGGGTGTTCGGGTGCCAGCCGGTAATCGACGGTAAGCACATGCAGGGCGGTCCGTTGTGTGAGGGTGCGCAGGTATGTGTCGTAGTCATCCAACGCACCGACAACCCAGCCGCCACCGTGCAGAAAGACGATGACACCATCTGAAGGATTGTCCGGCACGTACAGGCGTGCGCTTACCGGCCCAGACCTGCCGGGGATCGTCATATCCTCGACTCTGGGCAGGTCTGGCCCCCGGCCGAGCCGTGCGCGCCCGGCAGCAATGAAAGCCCGCGCATCCTGCGGTGAGCCGTGCGACAGGGCAGGCAAGCCTTTCAGTGTTTCCACAAGACTTGCTATGAACGGATGAAGCGCCATGGTCCTCCCCGGAAGCCGCCTGACCAATGGCGTCGATTCTAGGAACAATTCATCGATCAGTCAAATTATTTGACCATTTATCTGATCTGCAAGTGTCAACGCAGGTGCTTCCGCGTGGTGAGCCACGAACAGGCCGAGGTGGTACCGCGCTACAGGACTGTCGCGTTGCTCTTAAATCGGGTCATCCTCAATTTGTGTGTCACGGTCTGACTGAGCTTCACAGATTGAAGGGATCAGGCCGTGGTATCGAAGAAGCATTGGGCTCCAACCGCCAGCGTGGAGGTTGGTGAGGTCCGCCAGTCTGAGACGGGTACATGGGTCGTATCTGGCAGACTGGCTCCGAATGGCATCTGCCCTGAGTGCGGGACGCCCTCAAGACAACGACATGGTTGGAGGCGCCGGCGGATCGAGGATTTTCCTGCTCAGGGCCAAGCGGTTTGGATCGAGCTCAGGGTTTGTCGACGGCGGTGTTTGAACTCGGATTGCCGCCGCCGCACGTTCTCCGATCGCGAGGCGGCGGTGGCGACCCCTTATGCGCGCCGGACGTCTCGACAGTAAGCGCGCGTCCATCGCCCTTTGCCTTGCGGCTTGACTATTCTCGGAAGTTCCAGGGCATCAGCGCCGCGATATCGCTTTGCATGTGCTGGTCGAGGATCTTGCGGAGCGTTGCGGCGATATAGGCCTCTGGGTTGATGCCATTGAGGCGGCAGTTGCCAATCAGCGAGGCGATGCGGGCCCAGGTTTTCGCCCCGTCGTCGGATCCGGCGAAGAGCATGTTTTGCCACGTCAGCGGAATCGGACGGATCGCGTTCTCGACAACGTTGGTATCCATTTCGAGCCAACCGTCGGTAAGGAAGCGTGTCAGCCCCGCCCAACGCTTCAGCCCATATCGGATGTGCCGCGTCAGTTCGTTCGTCGAGGAGAGCTGCTGCAGGCAGCCCTCGAGCCAAGGCCGCAGGGCCTCGACGATCGGCCTCGAGAACCTCTGCCGGATTAACTCACCGCGGAACAAGCGAGAAAAGTCGAAGCACTCAAGGCAGGGTCGCCTGCTTTCACAACGATGCGGCGCCTCGCCATGCGTTTCAATGGCATCTTGCGTGGTCGAAAAGCAGACCCGCTGCCCGCCTGGATCGACGATGCGATCGAAACGGACCTAGCGCCCATCGTGCGGTTCGCCCGAACCTTGAACAAAGACATTGATGCGGTCAGGAATGCGATTGAAATGGAGTGGAGCAATGGTCAAGCCGAAGGCCAGATCAACCGATTGAAGACCTTGAAGCGCGCGATGTATGGGCGAGCTGGCCCGAACTTGCTAAGGGCCCGAATGCTTCCGCTGCACCACACAAATTGAGGATGACCCGATTTAAAGGCAACGCGACATCAGGTATCGGCCATGAACCCTG
>JAUSPL010000511.1 GCA_030656535.1 Gemmobacter sp. | reverse complement strand
GTCTTGGGCGCGGTGGTGGGGGGCGGTATCTTGCTGTTGTTCGTGCGCAACCGGATCGTGCGACAGATCCGGGCCCTGACCGATGACCTGATGCGAATTGCCGATGGGCCGGTTCTTTCTGTCCCGGCGGGGCTGCGGGGGCAGGACGAAATTGCGCGTATGGCCCACGCTGTCGAGGTGTTCCGGACATCGGTCTGGGATCTGCAGGCGGCCCATCTGGATTTGTCGACCGAGGTTGCCGAGCGGCGTCGTGCGGTCGAACGGTTGGAAATCACACAGCGGGAACTGGTGCAGGCCGGCAAGATGGCGGCGCTGGGCCAGATGTCTGCGGCGATCAGCCATGAGATCAACCAGCCCTTGGCTGCCATGCGCCACCGCCTGCACAACCTGCGCCTGTCGCAACCGCAAGCCTCGTCCGAGGTGGCAAAACTGGAGGCAATGACAGACCGGATTTCGGCCACGATCAACCATCTGCGGCGCATCGCGCGGCGGTCAGACCATCGGCGGATGCAGGTACGTCTGGCAGAGCCGGTCCTGGCTGCGCTGGATTTGCTGGACCATCGAATTCGGGCCGAGTCGGTGGAGATCGTTCGTGATCCGGCATTGGACGACGTGTCGATCGAAGGCGATGAGATACTGGTGGAACACGTGTTGCTGAACGTGTTCGGCAACGCACTGGACGCGATTGCTGAAACTGGGGCAGGGCAGGGGCGTATCCGCCTGACGCTTGGGCCGGGGCCGGATGTGGTGGTCGTGATCGAAGATACTGGTGTCGGGTTGCGGGGGCGGACGGGCGCTGACCTGGTCGATCCGTTCTTTACCACCAAAGAGGTCGGCAAAGGTCTTGGGCTGGGCCTGTCCATCGCGTTCAACGTGATGCAGGATATGGGTGGGCACCTGGAGATCGGGCCGGGGCAAGGGCAGGGGGCATGTGTCCGGCTGCGGTTCCGGCGTTGGCAAAAGGAAGCGGCGGATGAGTGATTCCGGGACCGTGATGTTGGTCGAAGATGATGACGATCTGCGCGTCGCGACGATGGAAACGCTTCAGTTGGCCGGGTTTGCGGTGCAGGGCTTTGCCCGTGCGGCCTTGGCGCGGGATGCGCTGACACCGGACTGGCCGGGTGTGATCTTGTCCGACATCCGGATGCCGGGAATGTCCGGTCTGGATTTTCTGGATGAGGCCAGGCGCATCGCCCCCAAGGTTCCCTTTGTGATGATCACCGGGCATGGCGATGTGGCCAGCGCCATCCGCGCGATGCGGGCCGGGGCGCATGATTTTCTGGAAAAGCCCTGCCCACCGCAACTGCTGATCGACGTGCTGCGGCGCGCCGTCGCGATGCGGCGGCTGGAGCTGGAAAACGTTGATTTGCGTGACAGGTTGACCCGGTCAGTGTCTCCGGCGGACCAGTTGATCGGGCGTGCGCCTGTCATGGCGGATTTGCGGCGGCGGGTGACGGGCCTGGCCGGGCTGCGGGTCGATCTGCTGATCGCAGGGGAAACCGGCACCGGCAAGGAACTGGTCGCCCGGGTGTTGCACGCGCTGTCTTCGCGCGCGGATGGCCCCTTCGTCGCGATCAACTGCGGCGCCCTGACCGAGGCAGATGTGGACCGTGCCCTGTTTGGTGCCGACGATGAGCCCGGTCGCATTGCTATGGCCGCAGGCGGGACGCTGTATCTGGATGAGCTGGAGGCGATGCCCGACAGCCTGCAGGTCCGGTTGCTGCGGGTTCTGGACACCCGGGAAATCACGCCGCTGGGACACCCGCCTCGCCAGGTGGATCTGCGCATACTTGGCAGCGTCAAGACCGACCCGGCCCGCCTGGTCGCCGACGGTCGGTTGCGTGCCGACCTGTTCCATCGGTTCAACGCAGGGGCGCTGCGATTGCCCGCCTTGCGTGACCGGCCCGGTGATGCGGACCTGCTGCTGGATCACTTTGCCCGCGAAGCTTCGTCGCGCCACAACCTGCCCAAGGTTGCTATCCCGGCGGAACTGCGCCGTCAGGCCGCCTGGCACCGCTGGCCGGGCAACGTCCGCGAGGTGCGCAACATCGCCGAACGTCTGGTGATCGGTCTGGACACCACACTGCTCGAAACCGCGCCAGACGGACCATCGCTGCACGAGGGGTATGACGACGCGATGGAGTCGTTCGAATACCGCCTGCTTCAGGCCGCTCTTTTGCAGACCGGCGGCCGAAAGACAGAAGCGGCAGATCTGTTGGGGATTCCGCGCAAACGCCTGTATCTGCGATTGCGACATCACGGGCTAGGGTGATCCGGGTCACAACTGACCCATTTCGCGTGTCATATGTGACCCAAAAATGCTATAAATAACAAACACTTGATAATATGTTGAACGCGACGCACAAATTCAGGGCGCCGCGAGGAGGCGGCACACTTGCGTCAATAGCCAGGGAGGCCACTGTGAAACAGATTCTTCTGACCACCGCGATTGCGCTGATCGCCGGTGCAGCGTCGGCTGCGGACAAGGTGGTTGTCGTCACCTCGTTCCCAAAGGACCTGACCGATCCTTTCAAAGCAGCCTTTCAGGCCGCACACCCCGAATATGAACTAGAGGTCGTCAGCCGCAACACCAACGCGTCCGTCGCATTCTTGCAAGAAACACGGGCGTCGAACACCACCGATCTGTTCTGGGCCTCGGCTCCGGACGCCTTCGAGGTCTTGAAAGGCGAGGGTCTGCTGGCCAAGGTCGAAATTGCCAGCGAGGGCATTCCTGACGATGTCGGGGGCTATCCGATCAACGACCCCGCCGGGCATTATTTCGGGTTCGCCGCATCCGGCTACGGGATCATGTACAACACCCGCTATATCGAGGCGAACGGACTGCCGGTCGCCAAGGAATGGGACGACCTGATCCGCCCGGAATACAACGGTCACGTCGCCATGTCGTCGCCATCGCGGTCGGGTACCACACACCTGACAGTCGAAACCCTGTTGCAGGGCGACGGCTGGGATGCAGGCTGGGCCAAGTGGAAATGGATTGCCGGCAACATGAACACGGTGACCGAGCGCAGCTTTGGTGTGCCGGATGCCGTCAATTCAGGGTCGACCGGTTTTGGCATCGTGATCGACTTTTTCGGGCTGGCGTCCAAGGCTTCGGGCTTTCCGGTTGAACTGGTCTATCCCAGTGTGACCGCCATCGTGCCTGCCAATATCGGTATTCTAGAGAACGCCCCGAACGCCGCCGGCGCCAAGGCGTTTGTGGAATACGTGCTGTCGCCCGAAGGTCAGCAGGTTCTGTTGAACCCGGCGATCATGCGCCTGCCGGTGAACCCGGCGGCTTATGCCAATGCCCCCGAAGGCTTTCCGAACCCGTTCTCTGCGGACTTTGCACCGGGTGCGATTGCGTTTGATGTCGACAAGTCAGGGTTGCGCTACAATCTGGTCAACTCGTTGTTCGATGTCATGATCACCTACCGGTTGGATGACCTGCGCGCCGCAGTCGCTGCCGTCCAGGCCGCCGAGGCTGCCCACGCCGCAGGCGGCAACGCCGACGCCAAGGCCCTGATCGCCGAGGCCCGCGCGTTGGTCGAAGGAAATCCGATTACCGAAGACCAGTCACTGGACCCGACCTTTACCGAGGTTTTCAAGATTTCCCGTGACAAACCGGATGTTCAGGTCGTCGGTCGTCAGGCCGAGGTTGAACAGCAATGGGATGCGATGGTCGTCGCAAACTATGCCAAGGCCAAGGAATTGGCTGACAAAGCTGCCGCGATGAAATGATCGGATCAGCCTGTCCCGGCATGCCGCCGGGGCAGGCTTTCCCCTGATCGCCAGCCCGATTGCCGGAGACAGCCAGATGTCCGCTACCTCGCCCCCAGCCCACACCCCGCGCCGCCTGACGCTGTTTCCCCTTTTGTCGGGCCCGGCGCTTGCCGGGATCCTGATCGCGATATTGTTGATGGCTTTCTTGATCTTGCCGGTGGCACAGGTGGTCTATGTCGCGTTTCTTGATGCGCGTACCGGCGCGATCACGTTGCAGAACTTTCAGGATTTCTTTGCGACGCAGTTGTTTCGCGAAAGCTTTGTGAATTCGTTCTATGTTTCGGCAATGTCGGTGGTGGTCGCCACGATAATCGCATTGCCGCTGGCCTATATCACCACGCGGTTCAACTTTGCCGGAACGGCTGTGATCCAGAGCCTCGGGATGATCCCCCTGATCATGCCGCCGTTCGTGGGCGCTGTGGCGATGTCGCTGCTGCTGGGGCGCAATGGCACGATCAACTTGCTGCTGAATCAGTGGTTCGGGTTCAAGATCCCTTTCATGGAGGGGCTGAACGGGGTCATCCTTGTTCAGTCGATCCACTATTTCCCGTTCATCCTGATCAACTTGTCAGCGTCCTTGCGCAACATCGACCGCTCGATGGAGGAAGCCGCACAGAACCTGGGGTCGTCGGGCATGCGGTTGTTCCGGCGCATCGTGTTTCCGCTTGCGATGCCGGGGTATCTGGCCGGGGCGGCGCTTGTGTTCATCAAGGTGTTCGACGATCTGGGCACGCCCTTGATGCTGAACGTCAACACGATGCTTGCGCCCCAAGCCTATCTGCGGATCACCGGGGTCGGCATCAATGACCCCATGGGCTATGTGATTTCCTTTATTCTGGTCGCGTTCTCGATCTTTTCGCTCTGGGCGTCATTCCTGTTCATGCGTGGCAAGGACTATGCCACCACGCAAAAGGGCGGTGGTGGATTGTCAAAGCGCGATCTGGCCCCGCGGGAAAAGGTATTGGCCTGGGCGGTGATCCTTTTCATCCTTGCGCTGGTTCTTGCGCCGCATTTTGGTCTGGTGCTGCTGGCGTTCGGAACGATCTGGTCGTTCAGCCCGCTGCCCGACGCCTTTACGCTGCAGCACTTTGGAACGGTATTTACCCAGTCCACCCAGTACATCACCAACACGCTGCTGTATGCTGGCACCGCCGCGTTTCTGGACGTAGTGATCGGGACCGCCATCGCCTATATCGTGATCCGAACGGGTTTGCCGGGCCGCAAATGGCTGGACTATATGGCCACAGCGGCGCTGGCCGTGCCGGGGGTCGTGCTAGGGATCGGCTATCTTCGGATGTTCCACGGGGTTGACCTGCCTTTTGGTCTTGGGCCGATGGGCAGTTGGTGGGGCATCATCATCATAGCCTTGATGGTGCGCCGCTTGCCCTATGCGCTGCGGGCGTGCATGGCTGCGTTGCAACAGATCAGCCTGTCGCTTGAGGAAGCTGCCGAAAGCCTTGGCGCGACC
>JAUSPL010000491.1 GCA_030656535.1 Gemmobacter sp. | reverse complement strand
GGCGCAGGCGCGCGGTGCGGCGCGTGCCTTGCTGGAGGTTGCCGCCGACAATGCGCCCGCACGGGGGCTGTATACGTCGGGCGGCTGGCGGGACTCGGGGCGGCGCAAAGGCTATTACCATCAGCCGGACGGCACCCGGATCGACGCGATCCTGTATGGCAAGTGCCTGACCTAAGGTCAAAACCGACAGAATCCCTCCCGCTGCCCGCAATCGATACCCAAGCGCGCGCGCAAGCCTGACCAACAAGTCAAAAACCTGTTGACCCCGCCCGGCCTCTGCGGCTTGATTGGGCCAGATCCACAGAGATCGGCATGTCTGAGTGGCCGGAGCCTCCACCACCAGTTCGATAACCGGGAGACTATGATGACCATTACCCAGAAATTCCTTGGCGCAGCCGCAACGCTGGCGCTGACAACCGCAATTGCCCATGCCGAACCCGCCGTCATCTTTGACCTTGGTGGAAAATTCGACAAATCCTTCAATGAGGCCGCTTTTGAGGGTGCAAAGCGTTGGGCAACCGAAACCGGCGGCACCTACAAGGAACTGGAAATGCAGTCCGAGGCCCAGCGCGAACAGGCGCTGCGTCGGCTGGCGGAAACCGGGGCCAACCCGATCGTGATGACCGGATTTGCGTTCGGTGACGTGCTTAATCAGGTTGCCCCTGACTATCCGGACACCAAGTTTTCGATCATCGACGGCTTTGTCGAACAGCCCAACGTCCGCACCATCCTGTTTGCGGAACACGAAGGGTCCTATCTTGTCGGCATGATGGCGGCAATGGCGTCCAAAACCGGCACCGTCGGCTTTATCGGCGGGATGGACATTCCGCTGATCCGTCGCTTTGGCTGCGGTTATGCGCAGGGCGTGATGGCTGCCAAGGCTGATGCCAAGGTGATCGCCAACATGACGGGCACCACGCCTGCGGCCTGGAACGACCCGGTCAAGGGCGGCGAATTGGCGAAATCGCAAAAGTCACAGGGCGCCGACGTGATCTATGCAGCGGCAGGCGGCACCGGTATTGGTGTGCTTCAGGCTGCTGCCGACGAAGGCATCCTTTCGATTGGCGTGGACAGCAACCAGAACTACATGCACCCCGGCAAGGTGCTGACCTCGATGCTCAAGCGCGTCGACAATGCGGTTTACGACGCGTTCACCGCCGGTGAGGCACTGGAAACCGGCATCATCAACATGAACCTTGCCTCGGGCGGCGTCGGCTATGCGATGGACGACAACAACAAGGACCTCGTGACCCCGGAAATGCAGGCGGCCGTCGATGAAGCCTCGGCCAAGATCGCATCCGGCGAACTGGTGGTTCACGACTATATGTCCGACAACACCTGCCCGGCGCTGTCGTTCTGAATGGTTGGAAATGAAATCTTGGGGCGGCAGGATACTGCCGCCCCTTCTGCCCCGCTGGCCATCGAGCTTCGCGGGATTTCAAAGTCATTCGGCCCGGTTCAGGCCAACAAGAATATTTCGATCCGCGTCGCGCGCGGGTCCATCCACGGCATTATCGGCGAAAACGGCGCAGGCAAATCGACCCTGATGTCGATTTTATATGGTTTCTACAAAGCCGACTCGGGTGAGATCCTGATCGGTGGAAAAACTGTCACAATCCCCGACAGCCAGAGCGCCATTCGCGCCGGTATCGGCATGGTGTTTCAGCATTTCAAATTAGTGCAGAACTTTACCGTTCTGGAAAACATCATCCTTGGCGCCGAGGAAGGCCGCTTTTTGCGCCCCTCGCTGACCAAGGCCCGGGCTGTGCTGAAAAAGCTGGCCGAGGACTATGAGCTTGACGTTGATCCGGACGCCGTCGTCGAAGATCTGTCGGTCGGTCACCAGCAGCGGGTTGAAATCCTCAAGGCACTGTACCGTCAAGCCGACATCCTGATCCTTGACGAACCCACCGGCGTTCTGACCCCGGACGAGGCAGACCACCTGTTCCGAATCCTGCGCGGCTTGCGCGATCAAGGCAAGACAATCGTTCTCATCACCCACAAACTGCGCGAGATCATGGAAATCACCGACCATGTGTCGGTCATGCGGCGCGGCGAAATGGTGGCGACCGTCACAACGGCAGATACCAGCCCGGAAGATCTGGCCGAACTGATGGTGGGCCGCAAAGTCTTGCTGCACGTAGAAAAGTCCCCCGCCAACCCAGGCCGAACCGTGCTGGAGGTCGAAAACCTGCGGGTGGTCGATGACAACAAGGTCGAACGCCTGCGCGGCATTTCCCTGCAGGTTCGGGCGGGCGAAATTCTTGGCATTGCAGGTGTTGCCGGCAATGGCCAGTCCGAGCTGCTGCAGGTATTGGGCGGTATATCCAACGGCACCGGGATCGTGCGGCTGAACGGCGAATCGCTTGATGTGACGGGAAAGCATTCGGACGGGCAAACACGGCGCGCTAAGGGCATCGCCCATGTTCCAGAGGATCGCCAACACCTTGGCCTGATCATGGATTTCACAGCCTGGGAAAACATGGCCTTCGGGTATCACAACGCACCGGAATACCAGCGGAACGCCCTGCTGATGAACAACGAAGCCCTGCGCGCCGATACCGCTAGAAAGATGGAACGTTTTGATGTCCGGCCCCCGAACCCCACGCTGGCAGCAAAGTCGTTTTCCGGGGGGAACCAGCAAAAGATCGTGGTTGCGCGCGAGATAGAACGCAATCCGGACCTTTTGCTGATTGGTCAGCCGACTCGTGGTGTCGATATTGGCGCGATCGAGTTCATCCACAAACAGATCCTGGCCCTGCGCGAGGCCGGCAAGGCGATCTTGCTGGTGTCTGTCGAGCTGGATGAAATCATGTCGCTGTCTGACCGGATCGCGGTTATGTTCGATGGCCGCATCATGGGCGAACGCCTGCCAGATCAAACCAATGAACGTGAATTGGGCCTGCTGATGGCCGGCATGGGGGACAAGTAATGGACCGGATGCCGAAGTGGGCCGACGCCTTGCTGGTCCCGCTGATTAGCCTGATCATTGCCTTTTTCATCTCGGGGCTGGTGATCCTCGCAATTGGCGAGGACCCGATTGCCGCGATGAAGCTGATGATCGACGGCGCTCTGGGCTCGACCTATGGCTGGGGCTATACGCTGTATTACGCCACCAACTTCATGTTCACCGGGCTTGCTGTGGCGGTGGCGTTTCATGCGGGTCTGTTCAACATCGGCGGCGAAGGTCAGGCGACGTTGGGCGGGCTGGGCGTGGCGGTGGTGTGTCTGGCTCTGCCTTGGCCGCATTGGTCACTGGCCTTGGGCGCGGCGGTGATCGGCGCAGCGGCCTTCGGGGCGCTGTGGGCTGCGGTGCCGGCATGGCTGCAAGCCAAGCGCGGAAGCCACATCGTCATTACCACCATCATGTTCAATTTCATCGCGGCGTCGCTGTTGAACTATGTGCTGGTCAACATCATGCGACCCGTCGGCAGTATGGATCCGGCCTCTGCCCGTTTTGCCGTCGAAACCAAGCTGCCGCGGCTTCATGAAATTCTGGGGCTGGTCGGCATTCCGTTCAACAACCGGAACCCGGCGAATATTTCGTTGCTGATCGCAATGGCCGCTTGCGTGCTGGTCTGGGTGCTGATCTGGCATACGCGGCTGGGGTATCAGATCCGTGCCTTTGGCAAATCTGAAAAGGCCGCTGTCTATGCAGGTATCCGCCCTGTGCGCATCACCATGTATGCCATGCTGATTTCCGGCGGGCTGGCCGGGATGATGGCGGTAAACAACGTGATGGGCGAGGCGCAACGCCTGGTGCTGAACTCTGTCGAGGGGGCGGGGTTCATCGGCATCGCGGTGGCCCTGATGGGGCGAAACCATCCTTTCGGGGTGTTTCTGGCCGCAATCTTGTTCGGATTCCTGTATCAGGGAGGCGCCGAACTGGCCCTTTGGACCAAAATACCGCGCGAACTGATCGTGGTGGTGCAGGCCTTGGTCATCTTGTTCACGGGCGCGCTGGACAACATGGTACGGATGCCTGTCGAGCGCGTGTTCATGGCTTTTAGAAAGGCCAAATGATGGACTTCCTGACGCTGCTGCAGATCCTGGATTCCACGCTGCGGTTGGCAACCCCGCTGCTGCTCGCCTGTCTGGCCGGGATGTTTTCTGAACGCGCCGGGATCTTTGATATCGGGCTTGAAGGCAAGATGCTGGCGGCCGCGTTTGTCTCGGGTGCGGTGGCAGCGGTGACGGTGAACGTCTGGCTGGGGCTGCTGGCCGGAATTGGCGCCTCCTTGTTGTTGGCAGGCATTCACGGGCTGGCGTCGATCACCTTTCGCGGCAATCAGTTGATTTCCGGCGTTGCGATCAACTCTTTGGCTGCAGGCTTGACGGTGCTGATCGGGCAGAACTGGTTCGGCCTCGGCGGGCGAACGCCATCGTTGGTGGGCGACGGACGGTTTCCGCCGCTGACGTTGCCGTTTTCAGAAGCACTGGCCCCGGTGCCCGTAATCGGCCCGATCTACCACGATCTGATCTCGGGGCACACCTTTCTGGTCTATGGCGCGATGGCGCTGGTCCCGGCATCCTGGTGGCTGCTGTCGCGGACCCGGTTCGGTCTGAGACTGCGGGCGGTGGGGGAAAACCCTGCTGCGGTGGATACGGCCGGCGTGTCGGTCGTCAGGATGCGCTTTGCTGCCGTCGCAATTTGTGGCGTGCTGTGTGGGTTGGCGGGAGCCTATCTTGCCACGGGCTTATCGGCCGGGTTTGTCAAGGACATGACCGCCGGGCGGGGCTTTATCGCGCTGGCCGCGTTGATCTTTGCCAAATGGCGCCCGGTGCAGGCGATGGGCGCGTGCCTGCTGTTCGGGCTGCTGGAGGCCATCGCAAACCGCTATCAGAACATCGACCTTGGTGGCGTCATCATCCCGGTGCAGTTCATGCAAGCCCTGCCCTATATCCTGACCGTGGTCATCCTTGCCGGTTTCGTCGGCAAAGCTGTTCCCCCGCGCGCAGGCGGAGAACCCTATGTCAAAGAACGCTGAATACCTTGCCACCTTGATCCGCGCGCGCGCGGGAGATGCCCCCGTGCGGCTGGGTCTTATACTTGGATCGGGCCTTGGTCATCTGGCGGGGGCGGTGGACGGGGTTGCGATCCCTTACGCCGATCTGCCCGGTTTCCCCCATGCCGGGGTGTCGGGACACAATCCCAATCTGGTGATCGGCGATCTGGAAGGCGTGCGTGTGGCGGTGTTTGGCGGTCGCGCGCATTATTATGAAAAGGGCGACCCAAAGGTCATGCGTCTGCCACTCGAGGTGTTGCGCGCGCTGGGGGCGGATGCCGTTATCGCAACCAATGCGGCAGGCAGTCTGCGCCCCGACATCCGCCCGGGCGATCTGATGCTGTTGTCCGATCACATCAACTTCTCGGGGCTGAACCCCTTGATCGGCGAACCCACCGACGCGCGCTTTGTGCCGATGACCGATGCCCATGATCCTGACCTGCGCGCGGCGCTGCGGGCTGCTGCAGCAAAGGTGGACGTGGCCCTGCCCGAGGGCGTTTATGCATGGTATTCGGGTCCGTCGTTCGAAACCCCGGCGGAGATCCGGGCAATCAAGATCCTTGGTGGCGATGCTGTCGGGATGTCCACCGTCCCCGAGGTGATCCTTGCCCGGTTTCTGGGTCTGCGGGTGGCGGCTGTGTCGACCATCACGAATATGGCCGCCGGAATGTCCGACGAAAAAATCAGCCACGAGCACACCAAGGCGATGGCCCCGCTTGGCGCGGCCAAACTGGAACAGGTGTTGCGCGAAATGCTGCGAACCATGCGATGATGGCAGATTGGCCGCGTCACGTTTGACAACCCTGCCTTCCACGCGCAAGTCTTGTGCCCAGGTCCCATTTAGCGCGCGAGTGCCATGCAGATATATCTGCCCATAGCAGAAGTCTCGGTCAATGCCCTTACTTTGCTGGGGCTGGGTGGGCTTGTCGGGTTGCTGTCGGGTATGTTCGGCGTTGGCGGCGGCTTCTTGATCACTCCGCTTTTGATGTTCATCGGGGTGCCGTCGGGCGTTGCCGTGGCGACCGGGGCCAATCAGGTGGTGG
>JAUSPL010000486.1 GCA_030656535.1 Gemmobacter sp. | reverse complement strand
AGCGTTCCACAGTTTGGTGCTGAAGTTGCGGTAGCCTGCGATGCGGCTGGTGTCGAGTTTCAGCACCCCGCCAAGGCTGGCCATGGCGGCATTGGCAAAACGCAGCGCGTCGGCGCCGTATTCGTCGATGATCTCCAACGGATCAATGACATTGCCGAGCGATTTCGACATCTTCTTGCCCTTGGCGTCGCGGACGAGGCCGTGCAGGTAGACGGTGTGGAACGGGATCTGATCGACCACCGCCAACTGCATCATCATCATCCGGGCGACCCAGAAGAACCGGATATCCTGTCCGGTGACGAGCACCGAGGTCGGGAAATATTTTTGCAGTTCCGGGGTTTGCTCGGGCCAGCCCAGCGTACCGATGGGCCAGAGGCCGGAGGAGAACCATGTGTCGAGCACGTCGGGGTCACGGGCGATGTTCACGACAATTTCTACCGGCTCTGCGCCTTCTAAATCATCAAAATCAATCGCAAACGTATACGGGTCGGGCCGCTGCCGACCCTGCAAATCTGAATAGCTCACTCTCTCGTCGTCGGCGTCCAACACGTTTACAACTATCGTGCAGTTCGGTTCACGCTGCTGATATGCTTCTTTGACGAGCTCGACGGCGGCTTTCTCAGTTGCCGCACAAAAGGTATTCCCTTCAGCGTCATACCACACCGGAATCTGATGGCCCCACCACAGCTGCCGCGAGATACACCATGGCTCGATATTCTCCAGCCAGTGGTAATAGGTTTTCTCGCCGGACTCCGGGATGATCTTGGTTGCGCCTGTGCGCACCGCATCGAGAGCGGGTTCGACGATTTTCGCCGTGTCCACAAACCATTGGTCGGTCAGCATCGGCTCGATCACCACTTTGGAGCGGTCGCCGAAGGGTTGCATGATCTTTTTCGCCTCGACCACCGGCTGGCGGGTCAGGTGTTCGCTGCCGGTTTCGGGGTCGATCTGTTTGACCAGCGTGGTCACGGCCAGACCGATGGCGTTGATGTCGGCCACCACCGCCTTGCGGGCCTCGAACCGATCAAGGCCACGGTATTTTTCGGGGACGAGGTTGAGGCTGTCGACCTCCATCTCGGTTGTCGGCGACCCTGCGGCAATCTCGCGGGCGCGGGCCACCGCTTCCGCATAGGGCGCACCATCGGCGCGCATGGCGCCTCGCGTGTCCATCAGGCGGTAGCAGGGCAGGTTGGCGCGTTTGTCCACGCCGTAGTCGTTGAAGTCATGCGCGCCGGTGATTTTCACAGCGCCCGAGCCGAAGGTCGGGTCGGGGTATTCGTCGGTGATGATCGGGATCAGGCGGTCGCAGAGCGGCAGGTGGACCATCTTGCCGACGATGGGTTTGTAGCGCGCGTCTGACGGGTGGACGGCCACCGCGCCGTCGCCGAGCATGGTCTCGGGCCGGGTGGTGGCGATGGAGATGTAGTCGCGGGTTTCGCGCAGGGTGACCGCGCCTTCGGCGTCTTTCTCAACGTATTCATAGGTTTCACCGCCTGCGAGACGGTATTTGAAGTGCCACATGTGGCCCGCGACTTCGGTGTTCTCGACCTCCAGATCGGAGATCGCGGTTTCGAAATGCGGATCCCAGTTCACGAGGCGTTTGCCGCGATAGATCAGGCCTTTGTTGTAGAGGTCGACGAAGACCTTGATCACGGCGTCGTGGAAGTTGCCCTGTTCGCCCTCGGGCGCGCCGGGGGCGCCGGACATGGTGAAGGCTTCGCGGTCCCAGTCGCAGGAGGCGCCAAGGCGTTGCAGCTGGCCGATGATGGTGCCGCGCGACTGGGCTTTTTGCTGCCAGACGCGGGACAGGAACGCCTCCCGCCCCATGTCGCGGCGGGTGGGTTCGCCGTTTTTCGCCATTTCCCGCTCGGTCACCATCTGGGTGGCGATCCCGGCGTGGTCGGTGCCGGGTTGCCAGAGCGTGTCGTCGCCGCGCATCCGGTGCCAGCGGGTCAGGATGTCCTGCAGCGTGTTGTTGAAGGCGTGGCCCATGTGCAGCGAACCGGTAACGTTCGGCGGCGGGATCATGACGGAAAAGGCGGGGTGGCCGGGTTTGGCATTGGCCCCGGCGCGGAAGGCTTTTTCGGTCAGCCACTGTTGCGAGATCCGGGCCTCGGCCTCGGCGGCGTTGAAGGTCTTTTCCATCGGCATGGGCGTGTTCCTCTGCGGTTGCAGGGGACTTAGCGAATGTGGGGGCAAAGGCCAAGGGGGATGGCATTTGCCCCCTGAAGTCAGCTCGGGCCGACGAGGCCAAAGGTGGCACCCTGCGGGTCGGCGGCGTAGCAGACAAAGGCCCCGCCGGGCACCTCCATCGGGCCATGCAGGGTGGTGCCGCCTTGTGCCGCGATGCGGGTCATGGCGGCGGCGATGCTGTCGGTGCCAAAGACCGGCAGCCAGTGCGGCGGGATGCCGGGCTGCGCCAGTGGCATCAGGCCGCCGATGTCGCCGGTGGGGAGGGAGACCAGCTGATAGATGCCCATCGCGCCCATATCCATTGGCTGACCGGCGGTCCAGCCGAGCAGGGTGGTGTAAAAGCCGAGTGCGGCTGCGGGGTCGGAGGTTTGCAACTCGTGCCAGTTGACGTGGCCGGGATTCTTTTGGTCAAAAGCCGCGCCGGGCTGGCCATCTTCGGGTTGCATCAGGCCGAACACAGCCCCTTGCGGGTCGCTGACGATGGCAAAGCGGCCGGTGTCGGGGATGTCTTCGGGCGCGCGGTGGACCGTGCCACCAAGGGCGGTCACGCGGGCGGCACTGGCGTCGCAATCATCGACGGCGAAATAAACCATCCAGAATTCGGGCATCGGCGTATCCGGCCCCATCAGTCCGGCCACCATATCCTCGCCATGGGTCGCGATGGTGTAGTCAAAACCCGGCATGCCGGAGTCCTTGAACTGCCAGCCCATCACCGGGCCGTAAAACGCCGATGAGGCGGGGATATTGGCGGCGGTGAGTTCGTACCAGTAGGGCAGGCCCAGAACGCTCATGCGGCTTCCCCCTTGACCAGAACGGGCACAAAGCCGCCGTAGATCATGCGCTTGCCGTCAAACGGCATCTCGGCCATGTCATCGGGCGACATGGCAGACTCCATCGCCTTGTAGGCGGCGTTGCGGGTTTCCTTGTCGGGCCATGTCATCCAGGCCACCACCACGGTCTCGCCCTCGGCCAGATCAACCGAGCGCAGGAAATCAGTGTGCTTGCCGGGAGGCACGTCATCGCCCCAGCCCACCACAAAAGACAGCGCCCCCAGCTTCTGGAATTCGGGCCACCACTTTGCCTCATGCGCGATGTAATCATCGCGGCGATCGTTTGAGACCGGAATGACGAAGGTATCAAAATAATTCATGTCCGTTCCTCCTGGCACTTGCCGGGGCAGGCTGTCAAAGCTAGTTACAAAAAGCAACTGAAAGTTATGTAACGTGACCAAATCCCGCCGAAGCTATCAGGAAGGCTGTCTTGAGGCCCATGCGCTGGACCTGATCGGCGACCGCTGGGCGCTGCTGGTGGTGCGTGAGCTGATGCTGGGGCCGCGCAGATTCGGCGCAATCCGCGACGGGTTGCCGGGGATCAGCGCCAATATCCTGACCCGCAAGCTGGAGGATCTGGAAGCGACGGGCATCGTTGTGCGGGAGCAATTGCCTGATCCGGTGCGGGTGCAGCTGTACCGGCTGACCGGGGCCGGGCTGGGCCTGTGGCCGGTGATCCGCGCGCTGTGCCGCTGGGGGGCGGGGATGCCGGGGCATGACCCGCGCCTGTTCATCAGCCCGACCTCGTTGATGCTGTCGATGCGGGCCATGTGCGCGCGGGAGCGGGCGGGGAGGCATGTGGCGGCGATGGTGCTGGGGGGCGAGCCGTTTGTGATCACCACCGCGCCGGGGCAGTTCCGGGTGGAGCGCGGCACGGCAGAGACGGCGCTGCGGTTTGAAGGCGGCACCAATGCGATGGCCATGGCGATCTATGGCCTGATGCCGCTGGCCCAGACCGCACAGGGGGTGATCCGGTTTGACGGCGATCTGGCTGACGGGCAGGCCTTTGTCGATCTGTTCTCGCTGCAGCTCGCCGGTCCGGCCTAGACGGCGCGGTCGATCTTGGTGCTCAGGTGGATCAGGCTTTCCGATGAATGCACCCCGGTCATCGCGCCGATCTGGTCGAGTACCTGATCAAGCACCTGGGTATTCGGGCAGGCGATCTGCAGCAAAAGGTCCACCCGTCCAGAGGTGGTAAACACCCGCTCCACCTCGGAAATCGACTTGAGGCGGGTGAGCAGGGCGGCTTGCGTGCGCGGCTCTATCGTCAGCAGAACCGTCGCGCGCAGACGGTTGGGGTCGGCCCCCTGACCCAGTTTCAGGGTGTATCCGGCGATGGTGCCGTTGTCTTCCAACCGCTCCAGCCGGGCCTGAATGGTGGAGCGTGCGACCTTTAGCCGACGCGCCAGCATGGCCAGCGACAGCCGCGCATCGGCACGCAGCAGGGCGATGATATTACGATCCAGATCATCCATGCGATTTGACCGATGTTTTCGTCATAATAACGTCTTCAGACTCCGATTATATAGTTTTGTTCGGTGCGTTTGTGCCTCATATGCCCCATCCTACGTTGCAGGAAAAGGGCGGCTCATACGCACCTGGCCTGGTTTTAGATAACCACGCTGGTGCCCGGCCCCGTTCGTTGCAACGGTCAAGGGCTATGCGTCTTGTTGGCAGGAAGGAAAAACTGCGATGGGACTCTCGAAAACGATCTGGACAAATCCAACCGAATTTCTGCGGGTCGAGCAACCCGTTGATCCGGTGCTGTTCTTTGCACCGACAGCGGTGCAGGCAGCGGCCCGCCGGTTCATCGACGGCTTTCCCGGCATGGTGACCTATGCGGTCAAGTCGAACCCGAGCGACGAGATGGTGGAAAATCTGTCGGCGGCCGGGGTGCGCGGCTATGACTGCGCATCGGGGTTCGAGATTGACCTGATCCGCCGTCTGGCCCCGGATGCCGCTATCCACTACAACAACCCGGTGCGCGCCCGGCATGAGATTGCCTATGCGGTGACGCGGGGGGTGAAATCCTACAGCGTTGATTCGCGGTCCGAACTCGACAAGCTGATCGAGATGGTCCCGGCTGAGGGCACCGAGATTTCGGTGCGCTTCAAGCTGCCGGTGGCGGGGGCGGCCTATAACTTTGGTGCCAAGTTCGGGGCCACGGCCGAGGTTGCGGTAGACCTGCTGAAAGTGGTGGCCGAGGCCGGCTTCATCCCGTCGATCACCTTTCACCCCGGCACGCAATGCACCGACCCAAAGGCGTGGGAGTCCTATATCCTTGAGGCGGCAGAGATCGCGCGCAAGGCCGGTGTGACGATTGCGCGGCTGAACGTCGGGGGCGGCTTCCCGAACCACCGGCTGCACGGCGTGGCGCCGCAGCTGGAAGAAACCTTTGCGCTGATCGACCGCGTGGCGACGGAGGCCTTTGGGGATGACCGCCCGCTGCTGGTGTGCGAACCTGGGTGATCCCTGTGGGGGGATTTGTTCAAGATGGCGGCTCGGGTCAAGGCGGTGGGCGACGTC
>JAUSPL010000485.1 GCA_030656535.1 Gemmobacter sp. | reverse complement strand
GTCAGCCCCGCGATCGACCCGCCGTGCCGCGCAGGTCGTGGGCCCGCACGCGCAGCAGGCGCAATCCGATCAGGGTGCCGGGTGCGTCAGCCAGCGCCAGAATCCTGGTCGTCACGCCGCCGCGAGAGCGTCCGATCTCCTGGTTTTGAGTCCTCCTTTTGCGTCCTGTCTGTGGCGATGAACCTTGACGATGCTGGCGTCGGCCATCGCGTATTCGACATCGGAATCCCCGGCCAACGCTCTGAACATGCGATAGAATGCGTCCACCTTCCCCCATCTGCGAACCCTCTTGAGGGCCGAGTTCCACGTGCCGAACTCCCCCGGCAGGTCCCGCCCAAGTCCCGCCATGGGCATCCGTTTCAGGTGATCCAAGGCACGGCTTTCCCAAACAGACGAGGATCAGGCCCGGTGCAACCGGGATCACATTCCCGACCAAGAAGGTCTGGGGCAATGATCACCCGTTGCGTCGCAGTCAATGTCATACGGATCAAGGTTGCCTCCCATTCGGTAACCTTGAATCACTCAGCCAATGATTTTGGAAATCCTCATACGTCAACTGGCCCTAGTGTCCGGTGAACCGCGGCGGGCGCTTGTCCAGAAATGCCCCGACACCCTCGCGGAAATCGGAGCTGCCCCCACACTCGCCCTGCAACTTGGCTTCCAGCGCAAGTTGCGCATCCAGATCATTGCCGAATGACGCGCGCAGTGCCCGCTTGACCGCGCCATAGGCGACTGTCGGCCCGTTTGCCAGATGCGCTGCCCTTGTGCGCCACAGGGCTTCGAAGCCGTCATCGGCCACCGCTTCCCAGATCATCCCCCACGACTCGGCCTGGCGTGCCGAGATCTTGTCGGCAAACAGCGAGGCCCCCATCGCGCGTGCCATCCCGATCGTGCGCGGCAAGACATGCGTGCCGCCTGCATCCGGCATCAGCCCGATCCGCGTAAAGGCCTGGACGAACGCGGCAGACTCGGACGCGATGACAACATCTGCGGCGAGCGCAAGGTTGGCCCCCGCCCCTGCTGCCACGCCGTTGACCGCCGAAATCACGGGCACTGGGCAATCGTGGATGGCCCGCACCATGGGTTCGTATTCCTCGCGAAGCGTGCGCTCGATGTCCAGTGGCGCACCAGTCATCCCGTCGGACAGATCCTGCCCCGAACAAAACGCACGCCCTGCCCCGGTCAGAACAACGACCTGCGCGACAGGGGACGCCGCGCGCAGCGCGTGGGTCAGTTCGGCCCGCATGCGCGTATTCAGCGCATTCATCACCTCAGGCCTGTTCAGCGTGATCACCACCACACCGCCCGCCTCGCTGACAAGAATCGTCTGATACTGCACCCAAGCCTCCTCACTCTGTACCGATGTGGTCCCGCTCAATGGCAAGGGCGCACACATCTTTGCCCGGCGCAAACTAGCGCCAGCCCAAGTGCACGCAAACTGCGACCCAGCGTCAGTCTTTCAGGATTTCCGCCAAACGCGCGCGTTCTGCATCGGTAAGCGCCTTGTCCGGCGCGTCCACGCCTCTGCGGCGGCGGACAAAGACACCGGCAACCCCAAGCCCCGCCAACAACATGGCGGGCCCGGCGAACCACAGCACCATGTTGGACCCCGTTGGCAGCGGCTTCAGCAGCACATATTCGCCGTAGCGGTCCACGATGAACTCCAGCGCCTGAATATCGCTGTCGCCGGCCACCAACCGTTCGCGCACCAAAAGCCGCAGATCGCGTGCCAGTTCAGCGTTCGATTCGTCGATGGATTCGTTGCGGCACACCAGACAGCGCAAACCTTGGGACAAGTCGCGGGCGCGTGATTCCAGAACGGGGTCGTCCAGAACCTCGTCGGGCTGCACCGCATAGGCAGGAAGCGCCATCATCAAGAACAGAACCGCCGCGCGAATCATTCGGCAGGTACCGCCGGGCCAACAGGTTTGTGCGCCCCTGCAGCGATCCGATACCGCCGGTCGGACAGCGAGATGAAACCGCCAAGCGCCATGATCAGACAGCCCGCCCACAGCCAGTTTGCAAAAGGCTTGATATAGCTGCGCACCGCCCAACCGCCATCGTCCTGCGGGTCACCGATCACCAGATAGACATCGCGCCATAGCCCGTAATTGATCGCCGCCTCGGTGGTCGGCATTTGTTGCACCGGGTACATCCGTTTTTCGGGATACAAGGTGAACGCCTGCCGCCCTTTGGAAACGGCCATTTCGGCCTTGGTCGTGGTGAAATTCGGTCCCTGCTCGTCCCTGACCGCCTTCAGCGTGATGGCATAACCTTCAACCTCAAAGGTTTCACCTATCTTGACCACACGAATGTCCTCGGTTGCCCAAGCCGTCAGGGCCGCCACGGCAAAAACAGTGACGCCCATACCGGCGTGCGATGTCGCCTTGCCCCAATCGGCGCGTGGCAACCGCGTCAGCCGTCCAAGTCGGCTTGCCACATCCCCGCGCCCGGTCCGGCTCCACAGGTCGAACAGGGCCCCGGACACCACCCAGATCCCCAGGATGACCCCGACCGGCCCCAAGGTCGACCGCCCGGTCTGCAAAGTCCACACCAGCGCGCCCGAGGCCACCGAAAGCGCCAACAACCCCCATAGCGGCGCCATCACCTTGGCGGCATTGGCGCGTTTCCACGGCAACATCGACCCAAACGGCAACAGGGCTGCCAGCGCGACGACAAACGGCGAAAACGCCATGTCAAAAAACGGCGGCCCAACCGAGAGCTTGCGGTCAAAGAACATTTCGGCGACCAGCGGCCAGATCGTCCCCACGAACACCACGAACGCCGACACCGCCAAAAGCACGTTGTTCAACACCAAAGCAGATTCGCGGCTTACCGTTGAAAACAGTCCCTTCGATTCCATCACCCCTGCCCGCGCGGCAAACAGAATCAGCGCGCCACCGGTGAACAGGGCAAAGATCAGCAAGATGAACACCCCGCGTTCAGGGTCGTTTGCAAAGGCATGCACAGATGTGATGATGCCTGACCGCACGATGAATGTGCCGATCAGCGAAAACCCAAAGGCGAGAATCGCCAGCAAAATTGTCCAGGACTTCAGCGCTTCGCGTTTTTCAACAACGATGGCGGAATGAAGCAGCGCCGCCGAGATCAGCCAAGGCATGAAGGACGCATTTTCGACCGGATCCCAGAACCAGAATCCGCCCCAGCCCAATTCGTAATAGGCCCACCAGGACCCCATCGCGATGCCGATGGTCAAAAATACCCATGCCGCCAGCGTCCAGGGTCGCACCCAGCGACCCCATGCCGCATCAACACGGCCCTCAAGCAACGCGGCAATGGCGAATGAGAACGACATGCTCAGGCCAACATAGCCCAGATACAGGAACGGCGGATGGAACGCCAAACCAGGATCTTGCAGCAACGGGTTCAAGTCGCGCCCGTCCATCGGCGGGACTTCCAGCCGCAAGAACGGATTGGATGTAAACAGCATGAACGCGATAAACGCGACCCCGATGGAAGCCTGCACGCCCAGTACCCTTGCGCGCAGGCTGGGCGGCAGGTTTCCGCCAAACCACGCCGCACAGGCGCCGAAAAGCGCCAGAATCAGCACCCAAAGCAGCAACGACCCTTCATGGTTTCCCCACACGCCCGAAACCTTGTACAGCATCGGCTTCAGCGTGTGGGAGTTTTCCACCACAAGACGCAGAGAAAAGTCAGAGGTTACAAAGGCATAGGTCAGAGCGGCAAAGGAAAACGAGACCAACAGGAACTGGGTCGTCGCGGCCGGTTCGGCCACCGCCATCCATCCCGGCCAGCCCTTTGCCGCGCCAACAAGAG
>JAUSPL010000484.1 GCA_030656535.1 Gemmobacter sp. | reverse complement strand
TGTCGGGCGGTCTCGTCCCTTCAGGGGCGGTGCCAAAGGCGCCGCCGTCGCCTCTCCGGCGTGGGTCACGACAAAGACCGGGCGCGCGCGGCTGCGGCGTCTATTGGTGTCCGCACTCGGGAGGGTGACAGGCGTCGTGGCTGGGGCAGGTCTGGCAGCAGGGATCGCGTTCGGGTCCGAGATACAGCCGGACGCGCCAACCGCGTGGCCAGCGCCGCAAAGGGTGGTGTCGATGAACCTGTGCACCGACCAGCTGGCGATGTTGCTGGCGGCACCGGGGCAGCTGAAATCGGTGTCGCATCTGGCGCTTGACCGACGGTCTTCGGTTATGGCCGATCAGGCCGCAGGCTATGCGATCAATCGCGGCGCCGCCGAGCAGGTGTTCGTCATGCGACCGGATCTGGTGCTGGCAGGCACCTATACCTCTCGCGCGTCGGTCGACCTGTTGCGCAGGCTGGGGGTTAGGGTGGTGGAACTGCCGCCTGCCACCCGGTTGACGGATGTGCCCGAACATCTGCGTATCGTGGGCAAAGCCCTTGGTCGCAGCGCACGGGCCGAAGCCCTTGTGGCCGAGTTCGAAGCGGGGCTTGCCGCCGCGCGGATCCATGGTGGGCGCAAGGTCCGGGCGGCGATGTATTACCCCAACGGCTATACCACTGGGGTGGGCACGATGTCCGACGACATTCTGCGCGCGACAGGGTTTGCCAATATCAGCGCCACGGCCGGGGTCACAGGCGGCGGAATTCTGCCCTTGGAGCGGCTGGTGATGGCGGCCCCCGAGGTCGTCGTGACCTCGACCCGTTATCCCGGTGCGTCGCGGTCCGAAGAAATCCTGACCCATCCGGCACTGGTCGCCCTGCGGGGGCAAACACAGACAGCGTTGGTGACCGATGCCGATTGGGTGTGCGGCTTGCCGCAGATCTTGCGGGCGGTTCAAGGCATGGCCGCTGCGCGGGCCAGGGTCGACATGCCATGAAGGGCGGTCGGTTGCTGGCGGGTCTTTGGCTGTTGGTCGCGGTGTTGTTCGCAGCGTCGCTGTTGATCGGCCCGGCGGGTTTGGGGCTGATGGACAGTCTGAGCGCGCTGTTGCGCGGCGAGGGAGAGGCGGTGACACTTGTCATGCGGGAAATCCGGTTGCCGCGCGCCTTGCTGGGTGTGATGGTCGGGGCGGCGCTAGGGCTTTCCGGGGCAGCGATGCAGGGGTTCTTGCGCAATCCGCTGGCCGAACCCGGTTTGATCGGGGTTTCCCCCTCGGCGGCGCTGGGGGCGGTCATCGCCTTGCAGACCGGGGTTGCGGCGTCGTTCACGCTGGCCTTGCCGCTGGCGGCGCTGGCCGGGGCAGGGGTTGCCGTCGCGCTGGTTCTGGCCTTGGCCGGGCCGCGTGGAGCGGCGTTGACGCTGATCCTTGCCGGGATCGCGATATCGGCCTTGGCGGGGGCGCTGATGTCCCTGGTGCTGAACCTGTCGCCCAATCCGTTCGCTGCGATGGAAATCGTGTTCTGGATGATGGGGTCTTTGGCGGATCGGTCCATGGTGCATGTCTGGCTTGCGGCCCCGTTCATGGCGGCCGGCGCGGTGATCTTGTTGCGGCTGGGCCGGGCGCTGGATGCACTGACGCTGGGCGAGGATGCGGCGGCGGCGCTGGGCATCAATCTTGACCGGCTTCGACTGGGAATGACGTTCGGGGTGGCGGCGTTGGTCGGGGCGGCCACAGCGGTTGCTGGGGCGGTGGGGTTTGTCGGCCTTGTGGTGCCGCACCTGCTGCGCCCGCTGGTGGGGGCACGGCCATCGCGGCTGTTGCCTGCCTCGGCGCTGGGCGGAGCCGCGGTGATCCTGGCCGCCGATATCGCGACGCGGTTGATTGCGCCGGACCGGGACCTGAAGCTGGGCGTATTGACCGCGCTGGTGGGCGCGCCGTTTTTCCTGCACCTGATCTGGCGCATGCGAAAGGACCTGGCATGACGCTGATGGTGCTTGACGGGGTGACGGTGCTACGCGGCAAATGCCCGGTGGTCGATGATGTGTCGATGTCGGTCGCTGCGGGCGAATTTGTCGGCCTGATCGGCCCGAATGGCGCGGGCAAGACCACGCTGTTGCGTGCGGCCTTGGGTCTTTTGGCGCATCAGGGGCGTTCGTCCTTGGCCGCGCTGCCGGTTGCTGCGCGGGCGCGGGTCGCGGCGTTCTTGCCGCAATCGCGGGACGTGGCCTGGCCCGTCGATGTGGAAACGCTGGTGGGGTTTGGCCGGGTGCCGCATCTGGACGGCGTGCCCACCAAAGACGACCGTGCGGCCGTGGATCGCGCGCTGACGCGGATGGGGCTTGAGCCCTTTCGCAATCGCACCGTCACCGCGCTGTCGGGCGGCGAGCTTGCGCGTGTGCTGATCGCGCGCGTTCTGGCCCAGGAAACCCCGTTGATTTTGGCAGATGAGCCGATCGCCGGGCTGGACCCCGAAAGCCAGATCCGCACGATGGAGGTTCTTGCCGATCTGGCGGCCGAAGGGCGGGCCGTGGTGGCGTCGGTGCATGATCTTGGATTGGCGATGCGCTATTGCACCCGGCTTGTGATGGTGTCGCAAGGGCGGCTTGTGGCGGACGGTGCGCCGGGGCGGGTGCTGTCTGACGACAATCTGGCAAAGGTGTTCGGCATTCGGGTGTTCCGGGGCGAAACCCCGGACGGGCCGGTGCTGCAACCCGTTGCGGTGATCCGGTGATTTCGGTCGCGCTGGACCGCCCGTGGTTGCGGGCCCGTCTGCCGCACCCGATGCGCGTGCTCAGCTGGGCGCCGGTGAACCCGGGATACCAGATCACCGACCAGATCCTGTGGCGAGAGGTCCGCAACGCCGATCTGACCCCGGATTTCGATGCCATCCGCTGGTTTGCAGATCAGATCGCGGGACAGGCGCCGGGGGCCGTGGGGCTGCTGACGTCCCGCGATGTCGGCACCTGGGTCGAGGCGCGGGCCAGGGTTCAGGGCATCACTGCCCATGCCATCGCCACGGTCGGCCTGTCGAACGCGGAATCCGTCGGGACCCGGCTGCCCTATCACCCGGCGGATTACGGGACGATCAATGTCGCAGTCGCGGTGGATGTTGGCCTGTCCGAGATAGCGCAGCTGGAGGCGCTGTCGATCGCCGTTCAGGCGCGCACGGCGGCGGTGATGGCGGGCGGGATGACGCTTGCCACGGGCGTTGCGACCGGAACCGGAACCGATTGCCTGGCGTTGGCCTGTAACGTGGGCGATGGATGTTTTGCGGGCCTTCACACCGCCGTCGGCGAGGCGGTGGGAGCCGCGACCCGAAACGCCGTCGCCACCGGGGTCAGCAATTGGCAAGCATGGTTTCACGCGGAAATGCGACACAGGGGATTGGCATGAGCTATGATCGCATCGTCTGCCTGACCGAGGAAACCGTGGAAACCCTGTATTTGCTGGGGCAGGACCACCGGATTGTCGGCGTCTCGGGCTATGCCGTACGGCCGTCAAGGGTCCGGCGCGAAAAGCCCCGCGTGGGGGCCTTTACCACGGCGGACACACAGAAAATACTTGCGCTGAACCCGGATCTGGTACTGACGTTTTGCGATCTTCAGGCCGATATTGCCGCCGATCTGATCCGCGCCGGGATCGAGGTACACGCCTTCAATCAGCGCGACGTC
>JAUSPL010000482.1 GCA_030656535.1 Gemmobacter sp. | reverse complement strand
TCACATCGCCCTCGCAACCATACGGGCAATATCGTCAAGACGACAAGAATAGCCCCATTCGTTGTCGTACCAAGCATAGATCTTGACCTGGGTGCCGTTGTTGACCATCGTCGACTGGGCGTCGATGATCGCCGACCTTGGGTCATTGGTGAAATCGGAAGACACCAGTGGGCGCGTCTCATACCCTAGAATGCCTTTCAGCGGCCCTTCGGCGGCGGCTTTGAACAACGTGTTTACCTCTTCCGCTGTTGTCGCACGCGCCACTTCGAAGACACAGTCGGTCAGCGAGGCGTTCAAAAGCGGGACCCGCACGGCATGACCGTTCAGCCTGCCTTTCAGGTCGGGATAGATCAGCGTGATCGCCGTTGCGCTGCCCGTTGTGGTCGGGATCAGGTTCAAAAGTGCAGACCGCGCGCGGCGCATGTCCTTGGCCGGGCGATCGACAATGGTTTGGGTGTTGGTCACGTCATGGATCGTGGTGATCGACCCGTGTTTGATGCCAATGCTTTCATGGATCACCTTGACCACGGGGGCGAGGCAGTTTGTCGTGCAGGATGCCGCAGTGATCAGGTCGTGTCTGCCCGGATCGTAAAGGCCATCGTTCACCCCATAGACGACGTTCAATGCGCTGCTATCCTTGATCGGGGCGCTGACAATCACCTTCTTGACCCCGGCGCTGTAGTAGGGCGCGATCTTGGCCGTGGTCTTGAATACGCCAGTGCAGTCGATCACCAGATCGACACCCATCGCGGCCAGAGGAAGCGCGTCGAGGGTTTTTTCATGGCAAAGAGGGATGCGGTTGCCGTTCAGGACAAGGGCATCCTTGTCGTGCCCAACGGGCGTGCGCCACCGACCGTGAACCGAGTCGAACTCCATCAAAAGCGCGTGTTGCTCGGAATCGCCGACAGGATCATTCAACAGTACGATCTCGCCGTCGGCACCCGTATCGATCAGATCGCGCAGAACAAGCTTTCCAATGCGGCCAAGGCCGTTGATTGCTATACGGGGCATCGGGTCAACCCTTCTCGGTTGTGACTGCATCGGTGCTGATGGCATCGACGCGCGATTGCAGGGACAGGCGACCCAGCCCGTCAATGGGCAGCGCGACAAGCGCCGCGATCCGGCGCCGCAAGGCGGCATAGGTCTGGGCAAAGACAAGCGCCTTTTCGGCGTCGGTACCTACGGCCTTGACCGGGTCAGGCAGACCCCAATGGCCGGTAATGGGCTGGCCGGGCCAAGGGGGGCATTCTTCGGCCGCAGCGGTGTCGCAGACCGTAAATACAAAATCCATGGCAACGGCGCCCGGCTGTTGAAACTCGGAAATATGTTTCGACCGCAGATTGCCAATGTCATGGCCGTTACGCGTTAAAACCTTTAGCGCGTAGGGGTTCAGGGCGGTGTTTGGTCTGGTTCCGGCAGAAAACGCCTGAAACTTGTCGGTGCCCAGGTCGCGCAAGATCGCCTCGGCAAAGATGGAGCGGGCTGAGTTGCCCGAGCAGATGAACAGCACATTGAACTTGGTGTCATGCATTGCAGGAATGTCCTTGTGAGCGGAAAGAAGCGGCGCAAGCAAGTCGGGTCGGGCGCGACCGACATCCAACGCCAGATAACCGATCAGTGCCTCTGTGGTGTCCAGATGGGCGGAGTAGAACAGCGACCGGCCCTGTCGTTCGACCTGCACAAGACCACATGCCGTCAGGTCGGCAAGATGATGCGAAAGCGTGTTTTGCCTTAGCCCAAGAGCATCAGCAATTTCAGTCGGGCGCACACCTTTTGGGGCAAAGCGCATGATAAGCCGAAAAACGGCAAGTCGACCGGGATGGCCGAGCGTGGCAAAGGCATGGGCTGCGCGATTCTGTTCCATATTTCCTGAATATTGGAAATAATGGCGCGTATCAAATGAAGGTTTCATGACACCGCCAAGGCCGTCGGATCTTTGGGTCGGGCAGGGGGGGGCGGTTCAGGTTGCGACCGCCCACCTGACGACAAAGGGCGGGCTTCGTTTGCACAAAGCCCGCCCCGCGACAGAAACCAGCATCTTCGCTTGGTGATGATGGTCCGATTGGTCGCTATGCCAAACGGCCGGTCGGAAAAGGGTTCACGACCGGCCCTTCGGCCAAGGGCATCAGCCAAGGATGCCAAGAAGTGTCTGCGAAGGCCGCATGATGTCTGCTGTTTTCTGGGCGTCGGTCATGAAGTAGCCACCCAGATCAGCGGGGCTGCCCTCGTTCGCCGCCAGTTCTGCAAGGATGACGGCTTCGTTTTCTTCCAGCGCTTTTGCGATGGGGGCGAAGTGGGCAGTCAGGTCGGCGTCTTCGTTCTGGTTGGCCAGAGCCTGGGCCCAATACAGCGCAAAGTAGTAGTGGCTGGCGCGGTTGTCCGTCTGCCCAACCTTTGCGGCGGGCGACTTGTTGTGGTCCAGCACGCCCTGCGTGGCCCGGTCAACGGCGTTCCCCAGAATGCGGGCTTTGTCGTTGGCCTTGGTTTCGGCCAGGAACTTCAGGCTTTCGCCAAGGGCACAGAATTCCCCCAGTGAGTCCCAGCGCAGGTGGTTCTCTTCCATCAACTGCTGCACATGCTTGGGGGCCGAGCCGCCTGCGCCGGTTTCGAACATCCCGCCACCGTTCATCAGCTTGACGATGGACAACATCTTTGCCGAGGTCCCAAGTTCCAGGATCGGGAACAGGTCGGTCAGATAGTCGCGCAAGACGTTGCCCGTTATGGCAATGGAGTCTTTGCCCTCGCGGATCGTTTCCAGCGACAGGCGGGTGGCCGCCCGCGGTGCCAGGATCTGGAACTTGTCTGCGACCCCTGCGGCGGCCAGAATCGGCTCGACGTACTTGATCAGCTCTGCGTCATGGGCGCGGGCTGCGTCCAGCCAAAAGATCGCCTGACAGCCTTCGGCCTTTTGGCGGCTGATTGCAAGCTGGACCCAATCCTCGATCGGGGCCTGCTTGGTTGATGCCGAGCGCCAGATATCGCCCGCCTCGACCGCCATTTCGTGCAAGATATCCCCATTGGCCAGCACGATCCGAACGGTGCCGTCATGCGGGATTTCAAACGTCGTCGGGTGCGAGCCGTATTCCTCGGCCTTTTGCGCCATCAGACCGACGTT